>SKZP01000167.1 GCA_007127275.1 Planctomycetota bacterium | reverse complement strand
TCAAGAACCGCTCCTTCGAAGAAGGACTGCGCGAAACCTTCGAGCAAGACCCCGACCTCTTGCGCGGCGTCCCCTTCGAGGCGGACCGCAAGGAAGGCCGCGCCTAGCAGGCTGTCACCATTGAATCCATGGGTGGCACGTCGCGGGAAAAGCCCGCGGGCTTCGCACGTGGGTCGGATCCTGTTTGCGCCCCCGACCCACGGGAAAAGCCCGCGGGCTTGGTGGTCACCTGCACACCCACCGGTTCAAGCGTGGCACTCGAGCGCAGGGTGCGACGCGCAAGGGTATGCATGAGAAAGCGGCCAGCCACGAGGGTGTGGCTGGCCGTTTTCGGTTTCGTGCGTAGCACTTACCTCGCGGCCTGTTCGCGCAGCCGCGGCTGACGACGCGCTGCGTGGGCGAGCACGAGCAGCAGGGCGAACAACAGCGCCTGTAGTGTGGCGGCCGGGGTGCCGCCGTTTCCGACGACGGCGCAGCCGCGGCCTTGGCTGATTTGCAGCTCGGTGCCCACCGACCCTTCGGTGACCGCGGTTATTCGGTACCTCGAGTTCGTCGGGTCGTCACTGGTGATGAATACGTCAAAGCTCGTCCCCGCGGATTCGTCGAGCGGGTTCATGGAGGTGCGCAGCACCGCATAGCTGTGCGGCGCGAGTGTCATTGCCGGCCCGGCACCCGGTTGCTCGACGATGTCGGCGGTGCAGTTGACGAGCGCGGCAAGTTGAACCGGGATGCTTACCGTCAGCGTGTCCGTGCCTTGATTCGCGAGGACGAACGGGTAGGCGGAATGCATCTCGAGCCAATACCCTGGCAGGGTCGTGGTTGCGCCGGGGGCCACCGCTTCGTGGCTTGCCGCGTAGACCATCAGCTTCGGTTCCTCGTCGGTCGTTCCCTCGCCGACGACGTGGATTTCTTGCGACGGGTTCTGGAAGTCGTTGCTTTCCACCGTCAGCCGGAAGCTGAACGAGCCCGTGGAGAGCGGCTCGATCTCGAGGATGAGCTCACTCGACTCGCCGGCATCGAGCTGGCTTGCTGGCGCACCGCTCACGGAGACCACGGCGTTCGACTCGTTGGTAACGAAGGCGTCGATGTCGGTGAGTTCCTCGAAGCCGGTATTCTTGAGCCGCCACGTGATCGACGTCGCCTGGCCGTCAAGCAAGTTGCCGAGGTCGTCGAGGGCATCCCGCGGCGGCAAAGCGATCCCGGGGAGGCGCTCGACGGTCATGCGCCCCAACGTCGAGGTGACCCCTTGGCCGGTGACGGGAATGAGGAACTCGGGCGTGGTCGGATCGTCGCTGGTGACGCGCACGACGAAGTCGAAGCGCCCCGAACTCGACGCGACGAGGTCGACGCCGAAGGTGGTGCTCTCCGTCGGCGCAAGCGTCGTTTGCCCGGGCTGCGGGTCGACGACGGCGGAGACGTTCACGGGCTGTACCAATTCCACCGCGAGGGCATTGAGATCGGCGGCGCCGAGGTTGTGCACGGTGAATTCGAATGAGCCCATGTTCGTGGCGGAGACGCGGCCGAGGTCGTGTTGCGTGTTCGGGGCCAGGCGCACGCCATCCTGCTCAATCGCCATAAACGCGAGGGTGCCCGCTTCACCGTCGATGGCAAAGGCGTAGTCGAGAATCACGGGGTCGTTGCTCGCCACGGTGACCTGCACCTCGAACGGTCCCGCCGCCTGCGGCGTGAGGTGAAGCACGAAGGTGGTTTCGTCGTTCGGGTCCACCGTCTCGTCGGGGATGACGACCAGGTAGGCGGTCGCATTGACGGCGCCCGTCAACTCGACGCGCGGCGCACCGGTCAGCGTCAGCGGCCCTGCACCGAGGTTGCGCACCGTGTAGGTGAGGCTTTGCCGGGCAAGCGGTGCGACGGTGCCGAGCTCGTCGGTGGCTCCGTCGGCGACGGTCGCGCCGGTGCGCTCGATCGAAATCTCCGGCGGCTCGTTCACGTCGATGCGCGCGGTTTCCGTCTCGTCGCTGAACGCGTTCATCCCGCCGGTGCCGCCATTGCCGGTGATGTCGTAGAAGTCGCCGTTGTTGCCTTCGTATTGGTCCCAGGCGCGGAAGGTGATTGCCGGATCGATCCTCCCCGCGAAGCTGCTCGTCGTGAAGCGAATCTGCACGTCCTCGTCGTCGTCGAGCAACAGCGCGTTGCTGTCGGAGGCATTGTTGAAATTGCTCCAGGTTTGGCCGTCGTCGAGGGTGAACTCCCAGTCGCCGTTCGAGGCGTCCGCGCCGATGATCGCGATGCCACGCGGGTCGATCGTATCCGGATCGCTGATCGGGTCTCCGCCGGCGCCGCGCGAAAGCAGCGTCGGCACCGCGGTGCCCCGCGGCGAGGTGATGCCGGTAAAGACGTCGTTGAGCCACGAATCCCCCGAGTTGTCGAGCACCGGGGCGTTGTTGTACGGATCGACGGTAATCAGCACGTCGGCGGAGTCGTTCGCCCAGTCGATGCCGTCCGAGGCGTTGTACTCGAACTCGTCGGGGCCGTTGTAGTAGGCGTCGGGAAGGTAGGTCAGGTCGTCGACGTCGTTGCGGTCGATATCGAACGGCGTCGTGGCAATCGCTACGCCGGCAAGTTCGAGTGTGCCGTTGGCCGGCAGGGTGACGATGCGCAACTCTTCCAACTGGTCATTGGGATCGGGGTCGTCGAATTCGTCCTCATACTCTTGCAGCGTGAAGTCGTGGCTCGAGTTCTCGTTCAACGTGATCGAGAGGTCGTCGACCGTGGGGGGGAAGTTCGGCGGCGAAATCGTGTTGGTGCTGTCGTTTCCGTTCGTGCCGGCGAGGCCCATGCCGAAGCCGCCGGTGCCACCGCTCCCGGAACTGACGCGATGCGTGCCGTTGCTATTGATGTTGACTCCCTGCAAGAGGATGCGGCCCCCGCCGCCGCCGCCACCGCCATAGTCCATACCGTCCCCCCCATTGCCTCCGCGTGCGTTGAGGGTGCCGCTTACGGTCACGTCGTTGTGGGTGGAGTGGAGGAGGATTCCCCCGCCGGCGCCGCCACCGCCGCCGTCCTCTCCGTATGCCCCGGCGGCGCCGTCGGCATCGATCGTGCCGGTGACGGTGAGTTCATTGCGTGCGCCGAATTCGACGCCGCCGCCGCCCCCGCCACCGTTGCCGCTGACTCCGTAGGTGCTCATCCCGCCGCCGGAGCCGCCTTCGAGCGTGTTCGCCAAGTCCCCGTAGGCAAACCCGCCAGGGGT
>SKZP01000231.1 GCA_007127275.1 Planctomycetota bacterium | reverse complement strand
GGCTTATTACGAATCCCATTTGACAAGGGGTTTAGATTTCGCGCAGCACGAGGCCGTGCGGCAGCACCTCGCCGGCCATCATTTCTGCCTCGGCGCGCTCCAGGGCGATGACCTTGTGCAGTGGACGGAGAGTTTCCTCGTTGACGTTGAGCGCTTCGAGTTGGGCGAGGACGTCGGCGCGTAGCTCGTCGCCAACGTCGCGGCCTCGGTCGCCGGTTTGGCGGGCGGCCTGTACGAGGACGAAGACACCGGCACTGCGGTTGTTCGGCGGCGGCGCCTTGCGCAGTATCTCGCGTACCCAGGGCTCGACCGTTTGTGGAGAAAGGGCGGTATCCGTCGTTGCGTAGAATGGCTCGCGGCTGGCGAGGCGGGCCAACGCCCAGTATTCCGCGTCGCCAGCGGCCTTTGCCTGGAAGCGGCGCAAGAGGGCTTTGCCAAGTGCATCCTTGCGGTTCTTCGGCACCCGTTCGAGGCTTGCGGCCATGCGCAGGCACTCGGCGGCCCAGCCGGCGTCGCGGATGTTCGCGCTCTTTTCCGCCTTCTTGCGCTTTTGCTCGTTTGCCGCGGCGAGTGCGAGGCCGAGGAAGTTCGGCGCGCTGTTCATGGTGGCGTTGAACAAAATTTGCTGGCGGTTCTTGTCGAGGCCGGCGGCGGCGCGGCGCCAGAAGATCCACCACTCGGTCTGGTTTTGCCGCTGCTGGTGGTAGTACGGGCCGCGCTCCAGCGCACCCCAGGCACGCTCGACCCGCAACGCGTCGCCGGTGAAGCCGAAGCCGGGGCGCAGGCAATAACCGGTGAGGTTCAACCAGCGCACCTCGTGCTGGTCGCTGATCTCGCGGCCAGGCATCAACTCGAGCAGATGATCCGCAAGGAAGCGGCACAAGTCCGCCGTCCACGCCTTGCGCGGCTCACCAATCTCCGCTTCCAGCGCCTTGACGAGGCCCTTCGCTTGCTCCGCCGAAGAAGGCTTCGTAAACGCATCCTCGAGCACCGGCACAGCCGCCTGCCACGACTCGTCGAGCACGGGTCGCCCTGCCTCGGCCGGCATGCTCGGCGCGTCGCTCTTGCCGTGGATTTGCACGTCCTCTTCCCGTTTGAGCCGTTCCCCGGTGGTGGGGTCCGTCGCTTGCGGCTCGGCTTGCTCGTCGAGGTGGCGCAGGTTGAAGGCGAGCTTCCAGCTAAACGGCTTGTCCGTGCGTGGATCCGGCTCCTCGCTGCGGCAGTACAAGTCCAAGGTGCCAATGGCGTTGAGCTTGGCGGCGAGCCGCACGGGCAGGCCGCGAGATTCCTTTTCCTTGCCGGTGCGCAGGACCGTATTGATGGGTGGCAAGGCGCGCACGGCGTCGCGCTCGAGTTCGACGACGTCGCCCGGTTCGTCCCGGCGGGCCGTGCTCGAGTACATGGGAAAGCTGACCGGCTGATTGGCGCGCAACTCAAACGTCGGGCTCTCGAGTTCCAGCTCGCCCCCTTCGGGGAAGTCGCGCGGAATCAAGCAGACGGCGCGCACGGACTCCTCGCGGCCGTTGTGCGTGGCGCCCTCTTCCTCGGCGGTGGCAACGCCAATGTAGAGCGCGTGGGCGCTGCCGGACTGAACTTCGACGCCGTGGCCGTGGCGCACCGCACCGTAGTAGACGCAGCCGAGGCAGACGGCGTGGTCGAGTCGGCGAATGGCGCGGCCCTTTTCCGCACGGTACTCGGTGCCGACCGCTTTCGTGGGACTCGTTGTGCTTAGTGGCAACTCCTGAATGGGCGGGTTGTCCGCCGAGGCGGGGAACCAGTGGTTGAGTTGGTCGAGTATGCGCGTGCGCAGCGTCTCGCTGTGGAAGACACCGCCGTTGAACAGCACATACTGTGGGCGAATCATGCGGACGCCGCCGACGTCGACGGTGAATTGCGCGGGGTCCGAGTCCGTAGCGGCGAGCGCAGGGCGAGAGCCCTGCGAGGAACTCTCGCGTTGCGAAGAACTCTCGCGTTGCAAGGAACTCTCGCGTTGCGAGGAACTCTCGCGTTGCGAGGCTTGTTTCGCCTCAAAGGGCGTACGCCCTCCGCTCGCCTGGGTGGACTCGTCGGCGTGGGCTCGCAGGAAGGCGGCAAGGTGGCGGGTGATGGCTGCCTCCGCCGCGTACGGCAGCCCCGCCTCGGCGAGCCCCAGTGCGGAGGCGCGCTTGCGCACGGCGGCATCCGCTTCGACTTGCGGAAAAAAGCCCTCGGCGACGACGCGTTGCACAAGCTCGGCGGTGACGGTGCTTGAGCGCGTGCCGCGGATCAGGCTTGCCCCGCCGGTGCCGGGCAGCGCGAGCTTTTGTGTCGCCGTGGGCTCCTTGTCAATCAGCGCCTCTTTCAGGGGGCGAGCGCGCAACTTGAGGTGGTTCCACTGGGCGTGCGGCAGCCGCTCACCCTTGCCAATCTCGCTGGCCTCGAGTGCGGGCTGCTTGCCGAAGAAGGTTGGTTCCAACGCATACGCGAGGGCAAGGTCCATGTTGTCGCCGCCGAGCAAGAGGTGCTCGCCGACGGCGACGCGCTGCAGGTGCAACTGCTCCCCGTCGCGCACCGCGCTGACCAGCGTGAAGTCGGTGGTGCCGCCACCGACGTCGCAAACGAGGATCATGGCGTCCCGCTCAAGCCCGAGGGCAGGCTCGTGCTGCTGGTGCCAGATCCAGGCGTAGAGCGCCGCTTGGGGCTCCTCGAGCAGGGTGAGGCGCTCCGGCTCGTAGCCGGCCTGCAGCGCGGCCTCCAAGGTGAGTTCCCGCGCCACCTCGTCGAAACTCGCCGGTATGGCAATCACGACGTCCTGGTCGTGGAAGCGGCGCTTGCGGTCGGACTTGCCGACGGTGGCGTCCCAGGCTTCACGGATGTGGCGCAAGTACCGCGCCTGGGCCGCCACGGGGGAGAGCTTGGTGATGGCGTGCTGGGTGGCCTCACTCCCCCAGGGGAGGATCTCCGCGGTGCGGTCTACGCCGGGGTGACTCAGCCAGGACTTCGCCGAGGCAACAAGCCGGTGCGGCTGATCCTGGCCGCGCTCCCGCGCAAAGCGGCCAACGACCGGATCCCCCGGTTGCTCCCAGGCGAGGTAGCTTGCCTCGTCGCGGGCCGCCTCGTGTGCCGAGTCGAGAAAGAGAAACGACGGCAGTGTGTCGTCGTCGTCGACCCGGCCGAAGCCGACGAGTTGCGGCATGTGCTGCACGCGCAACTCCTTGGGGGCCGCGCCGCG
>SKZP01000096.1 GCA_007127275.1 Planctomycetota bacterium | reverse complement strand
AGCGCGTAGACGTCGACCCGGTCATCCGCAGCGCCGTCGAGCACTTCCGGTGCAAGGTACTGCAGCGTGCCCGCTGGGATCGCGTTTGATTCGCTCGGTGGATGGGCAATGCCGAAGTCGATCAGGTACGGCTCCTCTTGCGGGCCGATCAACACGTTTTGCGGCTTGAGATCACGGTGCAGATACTCCTGTGCGTGGGCGTGCTCGACGGCGCGCAGCATCTGCACCAATACCTGCATCAAGCGGTAGCGCCCTTGCGGACTCTCCGCCGTTCGCGAGGGAAACTCGTTGGCGCGCCACGCATCAAGGGTGGTGCTGCCCTTGATGTAGGGCTCGAGAAACCAGGGCGGGCCCGACTCGTTGGCGTGCAGTTCGAGGACGGGCAGAATGTTGGGGTGTTGCAGCCGCGCTTCGATGCGCCCTTCGCGCAAGACGTCCTGCGCCCCCATGTGGTCCAGCGCCACCTTCAGCGCCACCGGCCGCTCGAGGACACGGTCGAAGGCCTCGATCGTCAGTTTCTGCCCGCCACGGCCCAACTCGCTCAGGATGTCGAAACGCTCCAGTGACAGCCCAAGTTTCGCCAGCGCCTTGCGCGCCGGTGCGGCGGCGGCAACGCGTTCGTCTCGCAGCCGAACGACCTCTGCAAATTCCTCGTCCGAGATGTGCTTGCGCAAAATTTGCGACAGCAGCGCCTCGCTATCCATCATCACCATCTGGCTACGCAGCACCTCATACGCACGACCAATGCTTTGGCGCGTCGCCTCACCAATCATGCCCTGCTCAAAAGCAATCCAATGCAATTGAATCATCGTGGAAGCGCTCCGCAGCGTGACACGCTCACTTCGCCGGGCAATTGAGGGCAGGTAAAAGTATACCCGAATCGACCAGAAGCGTGAAGCGCAGGAGGCGTGCATCCCGCAGACGGGGACGGCGGGCACAAGCCCACGGACTGCGGCTGCGGCCTGTGGCACGAGCCCCGAAATTCAACCCGTAAACGTTTGAAATCCAGATAAGCTCAGGGGTCCTTGATGTTACGAAGGCTCTGGGTTGTTATCCCCAGACTATCAGTGCTGTCGACTCCTGCCAAAATTGAAGCGGCAATGGCTGCGTTTGCATGCTACACGTGCATGCCGACCACCGCCATGGCCGCACGTTAAACCCGTCGCCTCTGTTGATCAGTGAGCTTTGTTATGGACCGTTGCCGCGGCACCAACCACACGAGGACAGGACGTGATTTTACGGCGGTTCGCTGTTGTCGATGCCGCTTGCGGCAACGGCTCCGCTGCTCAACGTCCTCTGTCTTGCGCGGTGTTCGCTCGTGACGCTCAACGTCCGAAATTGAGTTCCCGACAGCTCCAAAAGCGACGGAATATCGAGGTTGGTCTTGCCGGGGCTACTTTTTGCTGATGCGCTTGACGTATTCGCGGCTGCGGGTGTCGATTTGGATGACATCCCCCTCGCCGATGAAGGGGGGAACCTTGATTTGCGCGCCGGTTTCCAACGTTACGGCGCGGTACTCGGCGCTGGCGGTATCGCCCTTGGCGTGCGGCGGCGCCTCGGTGACGCCGAGCTCAATAAAGTCCTGTAGGCGCGCGCCAATGATATTGCCCTCGTGCATCATGCAGCGGACCATGTCCCCCTCTTTCAAGAGGTCCATCTGCTCTTCCAAAAAATCCTTCGAAAGCTCCGGCTGGTCGTAGCTCTCCGGGTCCATCAGCACGACCATGTCGCCGTTGAGGTAGAGGTACTGCATGTCCCGCTCCTCGACGACAACCTGCTCGACGCGGTCGCCGGAGCGAAACGTATCCTCAAGCACCTGCCCCGTCTCGATATTCTTGAGCTTCGCGGTATACGTCGCACCCCCCCGGCCCATCTTGCGGCTATGGTGCGTAAGGATCACCCAGAGCCCGTCCCGGTACTGGATGGTCATGCCATTGCGAAAGTCGCTGGGATTGATGCTGGGCATAAGAGAGTGGGTTGTGGGTCGTGGGTTGCGGGTCGCGTGGGTTGTGGGTCGTGGGTCGTGGGTTGTGGGCAGTGGGCAGTGGGCACGGTGGTTTGGTGAGTAGGTCGTGTTTGCGCTCCTACGACCAACAGTGATTCACCCTCTTCTCACTACCCACGCTCTCCTCACTCATACCGCTTCAGGGCTAGACACGCGTTGTGGCCGCCAAAGCCGAAGGAGTTGGAGAGGGCTGCGGGGACGTCCCAGTCTCGTGCGCCTTCTTGGATGTAGTCTAGGTCGCAGCCTTCGCCGGGCTCTTCTAGGTTGGCGGTGGGGTGGACCTTTTGGTTGTGAATGCTCATCGCGGTGGCGACGAACTCGATGCCGCCGGAGGCGCCTAGCAGGTGGCCGGTCATGGACTTGGTTGAGGAGACGCAGAGCTTGCCGCCTTTGGCGTGCTCGCCGAAGACGCTCTTGACGGCCTGCGTTTCCATCTTGTCGTTGAGCAGCGTCGAGGTGCCGTGGGCGTTGATGTAGGCGAAGGCTTCCTTGTCGAGGCCGGACTCGGCAATGGCCATCTCCATGGCGCGGCGTGCGCCGTCCCCTTCCGGATCCGGGGCGGTGATGTGGGTGGCGTCGTCGGTGGCGCCGGTGCCGACCATCTCGCAGTAAATGCGGGCGCCGCGCTTCTTGGCGTGCTCGTACTCCTCGAGCACGATCAACCCGGCTCCCTCGCCCATGATGAAGCCGTCGCGGTCTTTGTCGAACGGGCGGCTGGCCCGCTGCGGCTCGTCGTTGCGCGTGCTCATGGCGCGTGCCTGGCAGAAGCCGGCGAGCGCCAGCGGCGTGACGGTGGCTTCCGTGGCGCCGGCGAGCATCACCTCGGCGTCGCCGTACTTGATGTGGCGAAAGGCCGTCGCGATGGCGTGGGCGCCGGCGGCGCAGGCGGAAGCAGTCGAGTAATTCGGCCCCTTTAAGCCGTAACGAATGGCGACGCCGCCGGAGCAGGCGTTGAGCATGATTGCCGGAATCAGGAACGGACTGACGCGCCGCGCTCCCTTTTCCATGAGAATCTGCATCTGCTTCTCGATCTCGGAGAGGCCGCCGATCCCGGAGCCGACGATTGCGCCGAAGCGCACCGGGTCGACCTTGCCGGGGTCGATGAAGCGCTGATGATCTTCCCACTCGGCCGGCGGCGCCCCATTGTCGTTGGGCTTGAGGAAGCCGGCGTCGGAGATCGCGTCGTGCGCGGCGACGTGGCCGTACTGGCT
>SKZP01000090.1 GCA_007127275.1 Planctomycetota bacterium | reverse complement strand
CGTCGAGGACGCGGTCATTGCGCTTTAGAAAGCCGCGCATCACTTGTGTCCGCTCCTCGGCGCTCTCCGCGTCACGGTATGCCTCGCGTTCCTCCTCGGTCATCTCGTCGGTGCTCAGCGGCGGCTCGACCTCTACGTCGGCACCGTCGAGCATTCGCGTCGCTTGCTCGAGCATGGCCTGTGCCGACTCCTCGTCAATCACCGCTTCGAGGCGCGTCGCCACACCTTCGGTGTGCTCTGTCCGGGCGTCGCTCTCCTCGGCGCGCAGCCACGTCAGCCCGAACGTGCTCGGCACGACCCAGACGGTGCGGCGCGCCCAGTAGGTGCTGCCGCGCGCCTCGCGGGTCCGCTCGGTCAGCAGCGGATCAATGGTCCGCTCAAGCGTGCGCAAGACGTGACGGCGCCAACTAAGCGTGATCAGCTTGCCGACCTCCACCTCGACGTTGTTCGCGAGTGTGATCCGCGCTTCTTCGTCGCGCAGCTCGACGGCGAGATCACCGTCCTCGGTCGTCGTGACCGAACCCGGTCCGAAGAGCACAGCGCCGACCCCTGGCACGCTGTCGGCGGCCGCCCGCTCGAGATCCTCCGGCGAGAGCGCAAACCGCTCGCCGTATGGCTCGAGCGACTCGGCCAGCGGGGCGACAATCTCGCGCGCCGACTGCATCAGCATGGGCTCGGCAAGCACGCGGCCGAGCAGTGTGCCGTTGCGGGCGAGTTGATGCCGTCCCGCGTCCAGCTCTAGCGAGATCTCGCTGATTCGCTCGCCCCGCACCACCGCCTCGCCGACGCCCTCGACCAGTTGCGCGGCAATCGACTCCTGCGTTTGCCCGTCGGGCAGCGGATCAAGGCGTTGCGCAAGCACAGCGGCGAGACGCTCGGCCGGCTCGGCAAGCGTGGCCTCGGACATCTCGCGCACGACCACGACGGCGTTACGCTCGGCGCGTTCTCTCCCCGCGTCGAAGTCGAACGCGAACTGCTCTGCCTGCTCGCCGCGCACGCTCGCCTCACCCACCCCCGCGCCCACCTCCTCGGCAATGCGCTCGGGCGTATACCCCGGGGGCAAGGCGGGCATCAGCTCCATCACCCGCACGACCGTTTCGTCGACGAACCCTTGCACAAGAGCCGCCGCCACCTCCGTCGCCACGCGTTGCGCGTTCGCCTCGGCGACCTCCAAGGCGGCGGCGCGGTCGGCACGCAATTGATACGCGCCGTCGCGGTGCCGGATTGGCTCCTCGCTCAAGTAGGCCTCGAGAACGCCGACGCGCAATTCCCGCGACACGCGCGTCATGCTCCAGTCCTCGGGCAGTTCGACCGGCGCGAGCAGTCGCTCCATCTCCCGCTCGAGCGGCGCAAGCCGTTGATCCACGAGCACGGGTGCGATGCGCGGCACGACCCGGTTCAGGTTCGTCACCAGTTGGCTCCGACCGCGCTCGGCGTGCATGCTCAGCACCGGCATGCCGCGTGCGTCGGTGCGGTGCGGGAAGAAGGCTTCCCCGACGTGTCGCCGCAAGTCCTCGCGTACTTCCTCTCGCGGATACTCCGGCGGATACTCGTCGAGCAACTCGTCGAGAAACGTTGCCGCCTCGTCGACGTAGCCGTCGGTCAGCTCGCGCATGATCTCTACGGCGTTGCGTGCCAACTGCGCGCGGGCGCGTTCCTGGGCGCCACGCCGGTCGAGGTCGACCGAGACCCGCATATCCTCGTCGACGTGAACCTCCGGTGCCACGGCATGCTCCATCCCGGCGGTGAGCCGGTGAGGAATCCTCGCATGCTCGAAGTCGCTCGGGAACATCTCCGCGGGCATCGCCTCGAGCGCCTCTTCCACGAGTTGCCGTGCCTCGGAGGTAATGGTTTCGATGAATTCCCGAATCAGCCGCGTCACCTCTTCACCGATCACTTCGGCAACGTTGCTGCGAAAGCGGTCCAACGAGGTCTGCGCCCGCTGTGCGTATGGCTCGTCATTGACGAGGCCGATCCGTTGCGACTCGTCAACGGTCAAGCGCGGCACCAGTGGCTCGGCAACGCCGTCGAGCAGGCGCTCGCGTAACTCCTCGGCCTTTGCCTCGCGTTCTGCGTCGGTGGCCTCGGGCATAAAGTCGCGGGTGACGACCTGCAACACGTCGTCAATGCCGGCGGCGAGCGCGGCGTGAATGATCTCCTCGACGACAGGGTTCGAGTTGTCGACGAAACGGGCGAGTGCGGCATGGGCGTGGCGTTCGAAGTCGTACTCCTCGCCGCTTGCAAGGCGCAACTCGCCGGTGGCGCTGACCTCGAGCTGCGGAATCAGTTCCTCGGCGACCCCGGCGACCATGTGCTCGCGCATCCGCGCCCGGCGCTGTTCGCCCGGCTCCTCCGTCTCCCGCAGCGGCACCACCTCGAGCAAGGCGTCGAGCACCGTCGCGGCAATCTCGTTGAACGTGTCGCGCGCCAGGAGGACGAGCACCTGCACCGAATTGTGCCCCAGGTTGTACAGGAACAGTTCGCGGTGATTCGCAAAGAGCAGCGGTGAGACCACGTTGCGCAGGCTCTCGACCACCGGCTCAACGCGGCTGCGCGTCGTCTCGTCGACTTGCTCCAGTTCGTCGAGCAGCCGCTGCGAGCCGAGCACGCCATGCTCCCAGATGATGTAAACCTGGGGCTCGGCCAGATAGTCGCGTTCGAAGCGGTCCCAGTCGACGACCGGTCGCATCAGTTGTAACGCCTCGCCGGTGATGCGTTGCGCCACCTGCGTCACCGCGCGCACGGCGAGCAGGCGCAGCTTGGCAATTAGTTCCGGCTCGTTGACGAGCCGCACGCGCGGCGAATGCGGCGGCCCGGTCAACTCGAGCACGAAGCGCCAGTCGGACTCGGCCTCGTCGCCGAGGACCTCGTTGACGAAGCGAATGGCCTCGCCCGGCAATCCGAACGCCCCCGCGGCAAGGCGCACCCCTTCCACTTCTATTACGACGACACCGTCCATCTCCGCGGCGACAAGACCGACGGGGCCGCGCGGCAAGCGAGCCCGCTGCGGCGCGACCTCGCCGGTTGCCGAGTCGAAGTACCACACCTCGGGGCTAAACCATTCCTCGGGATGGAAGCCGGGCACCGCGGTATACACCTTGAGGGAGCCCCCTTCGAACGGTGCGGCCTTCTCGTCGAAAAAACCGGCGACTTCGTTGAGTTCCAGGCCGTGCTCAATGTGCAGGTGCAGCCGCGTGGCCAGCGCCCGGGCGGCGGCG
>SKZP01000003.1 GCA_007127275.1 Planctomycetota bacterium | reverse complement strand
TCGTGCTCGTGCACAACATGGGAATGTCGTGTCCATACTGCACCATGTGGGCGGACGGGTTCAACGGCCTGTATGAGATGTTCACGAAGCGCTTCGCGTTTTTCCTTGTCAGCCCGGATACGCCGGAGCAGCAACGCAAAGGAGCGGCCGAGCGCAACTGGCGCGTACCCATGCTAAGTGCCAGCGGCCACGAGTTTACCCGGGCGCTGGGCTTCGCCACGGAGCTTGACGGTCAGCTCATGTATGCCCCCGGTGCCTCGACGTTCATCCGCGACGAGGCGGGCAAGCCGTTGCTGATGAATCAAGTTCCCTTCGGTCCGGGCGACGACTTCAATCCCGTCTTCGCCTTCGCCCAGCTCTTTCCGCACGAGGAGATCTGAAAGCCGCTCACCCCCGGCAGCGTCCCCGCCGGGGCGCGAATCTCCGCCGGAAAGTCCGGTAGCGTCGCAAGATCATTGCCAGCAATCGCGGTCGTGCTGGTAAACAGTGTCCCAGCAAGCTGCATCCCGTCGCCGGAGTCCCCGGCAAAGCGAATCACCACGCCCTTGAGCGTTTCGCGACCGGAGGAAGGCGGCGTAGCGGCGGAGTCGTGCGTCATACGGTAGCCAGGTCGCGTTCTAGGCCTGTTCACTCGGGCTGCGCCGTCAACAACCAGCGGAGCCGCAAACAAAAACGAGCCCATCCAAAAGTGCCTAGCAAAGCCACCGCCCCCCATTCAAAAACGGTTCCCCCCGACGGAGGGGTACTCCGTGCAAACATGCACAACACCGCCAGCCAGCAAGCGCCACGAGTCCACCCCAACAACGGACCCTGAATCCAAGAACGCGGGGCTCGCTCGGTGATGCCTCGCGGCTAAACGTCGTTACCCGTAAATCTCGGTAGGTATGCGGCTTCGCCGTGCGGTGGGACGGAAGGTGCGGCGCTTTTCGCTGATGACGAAAAATGGCGACCAACCACTGCGTGCGTGGCTGGTCGCCAGGTTTGCGCGAGGGATCAACGGTGGCTACTCGTCTTCCGCGTCTTCGTCGATTCCCAGGGCCTCGGCCCACTCTTCGGCGCTTAGCCGTTGCACTTCGGTGACGTTTTCTTGGTTCTGCGTCAGTTCCATGCCATCGCCGAGGTCGATTCGCATCACCATCGACATGTTGGACTCCGTCTTTTCGAACCAGCCGAGGTCTAGGTTGTATTGGACCTCGCCTTCGACCTCTGTGTCTTCGATGCTGAGCTCGGTGCCCTCGGGGAAGATCGACGAATTTTGATCGGCTTCGAAATCCAACTCCCCTGTCACCGACAGGTTGGCCAACTCGTGGTCGTCGTTGCGCTCATTTCCGTGATAGGTCACGGCGTTCGTGAAGTTCAAGGTGCCCAGCGCCGGCAGCCATTGCTCACCGGTTTGTTCCCATTCGTCCCCGCCTGCGACTTCCTCGCCGGGTAGAATGTCGAACATCATCTGCAGTTGTTGCTGCATGAACTCGTTGGAAAACATCGTCTCGAAGAGTTCGATGAATTGCGGGGCGTCGCGTCGCATATCCTCGAGCAATTCGGTAAAGATTTCGTCGTAGCCCTTGACGTCGGAAACGCTTCCTTCGCTGTTGACGCGGAAGCGGAAGGACTGGCCGACGAGCATCGCGACGGGGCGAATCTCGGGCAGGCCTTCGAGCTCGGCATGCTCGGGATTGCGCGAGTCGTACTCGACTTCGCCGCCTTGACTCGACGAACGCATGGCGATTCCGTCGAAGTGGCTCTCGATGGTGGCCACCCCGTCGTCATCAACCGAGGAAACGACGTAGCGCATGAACGTCGTGGTCTCCTCCTTGCTTTCTTCGGTTTGTCCCATGAATGTCTGCACCTGCACCTGGGAGTCCGTTTCGCGCGCGTAAAACACGTCTCCCTCTTGGAACGCCCAGGCGAGATCTGCCCGATCGTCCGAGTCGGCCTCCGGGGTGGAGCCGTTCTCGTCCGGCTCGAACGATTGTGCCGCGGCTTGCATGGCAACGAACGCGACGAGTGCACCCGTGGCAATGGCAATCAGAAGGATGGAGGGTAGGCGATTCATGAAGTCCTCTTTCATAGGTTGCGCTTCCACGCAGGAGGTGCGCCGGAACGCGGACGGTTCGCAGCGCCGAGTGGGGGACCATCAACAGCAAGGCAACCCAGCATATGGATCGTCTGGCGACCGTGCAAGTGATGACAGACGGCGTCGCGAGATGGAGCCATGCGCGAAGTTGCGGATTGGTCGTTTCGCCGAGTCCACGGGCGTTGTTCGTGGGTCGCCGGTATGGATGTCGAGCCACGGGCAAAGCCTGAGGGCATGCCCGCCGGATTTTCACAAATTAGGGATGCACGGCTGACGACCCGTGGCTCCGGCAGCTGGGAATCCGGGTAGGCGACCAGTCCGTGGGCCGCTGCCGGCGTGCCGACTGCTGACCGTTCAGCGCCTCGGGCCTTACGCGTCGCGACGCAGATGGTATTGGGAAACGAGAACGTTTCGGAACAGGATCGTGTCCTTGAACAGGCGGCTGGTAAACGAAGCATGGAGACCGACGGCGCCCACGGGTTTTCGCGACGCGCATACGAGTTTGCGCTGCCCGCCGAGTTGATCGCTCAGGAGCCGGTGGAGCCGCGGGATGCGTCGCGTTTGATGGTTGTGCCACGCGCTGCCTCCGGGGCAGTGGTGCACGGCGCGTTGTTTCGCGAACTGCCGCGCTTCCTCGGTCCGCGGGACCTTCTTGTGGTCAACGACACGGCGGTGCGCCCTGCGCGGCTGTTCGCGCGGCGCGAACACGGGGGACGCGTCGAGGTGCTGTTGCTTTCGTTGAGCGGCGAGCGAGCCACGGCGCTGCTGCGCGCGAACCGCCGACTTCGCGAGGAGGAGTGGCTCACGGTGGAAGGGGCCGAGGGGGAGTGCGAGGCGGGACGCATCCAAGTCGGTGCCTCGCGAGCCGACACCACCGGCGCGCGCGAGGTGCATATTCCCGAGGCGTGGCTCGACGCGGCGCAACTCGAGCGCCTCGGTGTGCCGCCGCTGCCGCCGTATATCCGGCGCGAACCGCGCGACGAGCGGCTGCGCGAGCTGGACAAACTGCGCTACCAGACCGTTTATGCGAAGCCCGCCGAGGTGCGCGGCGACAATGAGCCTGACGGCGGCGCCGAGGACAAAGGCGCGTTCTCCGCGGCGGCGCCAACGGCGGGGCTGCACTTTACGCCCGCGTTGCTCGA
>SKZP01000614.1 GCA_007127275.1 Planctomycetota bacterium | reverse complement strand
GTTCAACCAGCAATTGCGGCATCTTCGTCCACCTTCCGGAATTGTGCCACGCACTTACGCCCCACGGTTTGCCTTGCCACGTCACCGGTGACAAGCATGCGAGCCCAAATCTACAAGCCCACGGCTGCGACCCGAGTGCTGCTACGTTTTCACGAATAAGGCGAGCCCAGGGCGCGAGCCGCGAGCCCTGCGAGGCGAAGCACGAAACCACGGGGGTTCACCTGGCAGGGCTTGCGCTTGCGCCCTGCGCTCGCCGCAGAAATGAGCACCTAACGTCATTTCGGCTGCGCCCCGTGGGTCGGTCACGACTGTCGACCAGGGACCTACGGGTCGCAGACCGTGGGCGTGAACGCGCACCGTCGGCGACCACTCGTACACGGCCTGAATGCTCACCGTCGTACGCCGACGGCGGATCCGACGGGCGGGCACGGAGGACCGCCCTACGTCACGTGCATTGGGCGGGCACGGAGGCCCGCCCAATGTAGGCGGTTTTGTCCGGACGACGCTTCTGTAACTTGCGCCGGATGCACCACTGCTCGGTTGTGGGGGTTCGCGCTGGCTCGTTGATGTTGTAAGAATTGGGCAGGGCTGCCCTGCGCCTTTGAGACGGTGATGAATTGCCCGGTCAGAGGGAGGGACGGTCGCTGGCTCGTTTGGCTCACCTGGGTTGTTGCATGTCTTCACCGGTTCGCTACGCGCTGCTCAATCCGCTTCGCCGCAAAGAGCGCACCGCCTTTTCGGTGGTCGGCATTGTGGTTTCCGTCGCCTTGGTCGTGGCAGTTGTTTCCGCGACGCGCGGGCTGCACATTGGGCTCTCGACCATGCTCAAGGAGTACCGCGGCGACCTGATTGTCATTCGCCAAGGCTCCGAGCAGATTCCCGCCTCAGAATTGCCCCCGGATTTGTCACCGCTGTTCGAGGGGCTGGACGAGGTGGCCGACGTCAATCCGTATTCGGTGATCCTGCAGGGGATCTCGTTCGTCGGCGTGCCCGAGGAGCGGCGCCGCGAGATGGGTGTGCCGCCGACCGGGGTGCTTGCGTTTCCGCTGGACGCGTTCGTGTTCGACAAACTGGAGCCGGCGCTCGACCGGCACGGAGAGCCGTTGGGACGGGCGCATTTCTCCGCGCCGGATGCGAACGAAATGCTCATTGGGCGCGGCGTCTACGAGGCGATGCAACACGGCCTCACCGCGCTCGAACGGCAAGCCGAAGGGACCACCCTTGCACGGATGCTGGAAAGCTACCTCGACGAGACCTTCAGTCTGCCGCGACCGAAACTGATCGAGACGGAGTTCGAGATTGTCGGCGTCTTCCAGACCGACACGGTGATGGACATGCAGGTGGTCGTACCGCTGGAGGCCTACCAGCGGCTGTTCGAGACCGACCGCGTCAGCGCCTACCTGATTGTCGCGGAGCCGGGCACCGACCTCGAAGCACTTGGCGAGACCATCCGCTCGCTACCCGAGTCGCCGGTGCCGCTCGACGTGCTCGACCCGACGCGCTTGAGTGACCGCTTCAACCGGCAACTGGAGCGAGCCAACGCACTGATCTGGTTCATCACCTTCATTGCCGGCTTCGTCGGCTCGCTGTTCGTGCTTGTTACCATGGTGACCAACGTACACGAACGCACCCGCGAGATCGGCCTGCTGCAAGCCGTCGGCTGGAAGCGCAGCCAAATTCTGCGGGCCATCCTGATGGAAGGGCTCGCCCTCTCGGCCGTGGCCGGCGTGCTGGGCGTGGCGGCGGGATACGGTCTGCTTGTGGTTGCCGAGCTGTATTTCGGCGTGGATCCCATACCCGAAGGCTTCGAGTGGCACATCGGTCTGATCGGCATGGCGATGGCGCTCGCACTCGGTCTGCTCGGTTCGTTGCTGCCGGCATGGCGCGCGGCACGGCTCTCCCCGGTTGAAGCGCTGCGCAACGAGTGACGAAGGGTGCAACGAAGCTGCTCGCACGGCTGCGAATTGAAAAAGTAGAACGACACCATGCAAGGCTCGCTTGGCGCTGCCGCTCGACTAACGGGCCGCAGACGAACAACTCGGAAGATGAGCGACCAAGCACGAACTCGCAGGGTGGGCCTCCGCACCCGCCCAAGGTGCGCGCCGACCGTGGATTGCCTTGCACGTTTGATTTCTCGACACCGTGATTCGCGTGCGACCCACAGGCGAAGCCCGTGCGCTTGGGGGCTCAAATCCCCCGTTGTAGGCCTACGGAGCTGACAGGAGATTCGTTCCGAACGTTGAGCGTCACGAGCGAACGCTGTGGCTCCGTTCAATCTTTGGTTCAGCAGCAATGGCTGGGCGCACGGACGCACCGCTCCGCCGTTTGGGGGGTTGCCTGCGGATGCGGAAAAGGTATTGTGTTGCCTCTTGCGGTGGCCGCGCGCTTAGGCGATGCGTTTGTTTGTTCTTCGACGAAAACGAATCTACGGCGCTCTTACGAGCCAGCGCGAGCACCCGACCGACCGACGCCGCTGCGCATGGCATTGCAACCTCGACGAAATCGGCGCCAGCGCCTTGAAAGATGAAGTGAGACGACGATGAAAGCGAGTATCCATCCTCAGTTTGTCACCGCGACGGCTACCTGCGGTTGCGGCAACACCTTCACCACCATCTCGACGGTGCCCGAGTTGCGCGTCGAAATCTGCTCGGAATGCCACCCCTACTACACCGGTAAGCAGAAGTTCGTCGACACCGCCGGCCGGGTGCAGAAGTTCGAGAAGCGCTTCCAATGGAACGCCGAAGAGCTGGCGAAGAAGAAGTCGGCTGCCGCCCGCAAGGCGCCGAAGGAGCCGAAGAAGCAGCTTCCGAAGAAGACCAAGGACAAGGCAAAGAAGAAAGAAGCTGCCGCACCGGCCGCCAGCGAAGAAGCCGCCTCGTCGCAGCAGCAACAGCCGCAACAGCCGTCCGCCGAGGCGCAGGCACAGTCGGCCGAGGGTGGCGCTGGGGCGGAGCAATAAGGCAGCGTCGCCAGCAGGAGGGACGGAGACCCGCCCTACTCGTCAACCGCGGTGCAAAGCGGAGCTGGCCGCGCGTACGTGGCTAGTTTTTTGTCATTGCCAACTCTACAGTCAGGCTCCTTCGCTCGACTGGGTTGTGGTCGGATGCGCGTCCGTGGGTGTGCAGGTGACCAAGTGGGTGTGCAGGTGACCAAGTGGGTGTGCAGGTGACCAAGTGGGTGTGCAGGTGACCAAGTGGGTGTGCAGGTGACCAACAAGCC
>SKZP01000379.1 GCA_007127275.1 Planctomycetota bacterium | reverse complement strand
GCTGGAGACGTCGCGGGCCGAGCAGCAAGCCACGAGCATTCGCAAGATCTACGCGTTCGAGCAAAACCTGCGAAAGCAAGTCGAGGACTTGTTGGAGCGCTACCGCGCAACGAAAACACAACTGCGCCTCGAGCCGGCCAACATCGAACGTGTCGTCGAAGTCGGTTTGCAACTCGCGGGGCAGCCACCGCTCGAGCCGGTGAAGAAGCAACCCGGGCACTTCCACCTACCCGCGCTCAAAGGCAGCTGGGGCGCGTGCGCCGAGGGGCTCGAACACCCCTACACCGGCGAGATCCGCCCGATCACCTTCGACCCGGAGCGTGCGAAGGGCAACGACAAGGTCGTGCTCGTCCACCTCAACCACCGCCTCGTGCAGATGTGCCTGCGACTGCTGCGCGCCGAGGTCTGGGCCAGCGGCGGCCGCGAACAACTGCGCCGCATGACCGCGCGCCTGATCCCGGACCACGCCTCGAAAACTGGCCGTCCCGCGATTATCGCCCACGCCCGCCTCGTCGTCCTCGGCGGCGACAGCCTCCGCGTCCACGAAGAACTCTTCGCCGCCGGCGGCACCTTCGACCTGCGCGCCAAGCCAGGCACCAAGAAATACTTCACGCCGCTGGGCGTCAACGACACCGCCGAGCTACTCCGCGCCGCCACCGCCGAAGAGCCGGGCGCCGACACGCAAACCACGCTGCAAGAGCACTGGACCAGCCTGCGCCCCCAGGTGCAAACCGCGATCACCGCCCGCGCCGAGCAGCTCATGTACGGCTGGGAAGGCAACGCCGGCCTCAAGAAGACGCTCAACGAGCGCGCCCAAAAGGAAGCCGAGAACATCGCATCGATCCTGTCGGAGCTACGCCGTACAATAGAGCAAGCTCTCGAAACCAAACCCGACCGCACCCTCTTCGACGGCCTAGACGGCGAAGACAACCGCAACCAATACGAGCGCAACAAGACCCAAATGCAACGCCGCCTCGAACAAATCCCCGCCGAGATCGAACGCGAACAAGCCGCCATCCAAGCCCGCTTCACCAACCTCCACCTACGCACCTTCCCCGTCGCCGTCACCTACCTCGTCCCCGGCAAACTCGGATAAGAAAGGAGTTGTTCCGATGAAAGATGAAACCACATTGTTCTCACTTTGGAAGGGGCCAATCCCACTCAAGGACGTCTGGAACGAAATCAACGACGAAAACTACTGCTTGTATCAACTCTACGGTCGCCACGTTGTGTATGGCCCCGATGCGCTTCTTTACATTGGCCGGTGTGGTTGCGCCGAAACTCGGATTGGCCAGCACATGAGCTGGCTTGAGTGGGAGCAAGATCGGATTACGGTTTACCTTGCAACGCTCGGGGTTTTCCAAGGATGGACGGATTCGTCAGACGAACTGATTGGAGCAAAACCTCGTGAACCGGAAATTGCGGCAGCTGAGGCATTGCTGATTCATACCCACTGTCCATCGTACAATTCCCAACATCTGAGTCAGCCAAAGGACGAGCCGAAGGTACGGATTTTCAACGTCGGGCAATATGGCTCCTTGGCCGCTGAGACTAGCACGCTCCGGTGGTCGTAGGCGAACGTAGGTCGCGAAATGCTCACCACGCAGAACATCGAAGCGGAGTTGAGTTACGCCTACCTCCACGCGGTCGCCGCCGCCGCGGGTGTGGCGTGTAACGTCACGGATCGACACCTCGATAATGCGGGCGTCGATGCCACGCTGCATATCGTCCATGATGTTCCCCCGCTTACCGATTTGACGGTGCACGTCCAACTCAAGGCGACGGCAAAGCCGGTCAATCCCATTGAAGGGCGGTTGCCGTATTGGCTCGCCGACGTGCGCCGCTACGACAAGCTCCGCTTGCCAGGCAGTATGCCGCCGCGCCTGTTGATTGTTCTCTTTCTCCCGGAAGACGCGCAGGAGTGGTTGACGGCGTCCGCCGAGGAGTTGGTGTTGCGGCGGTGCGCGTATTGGGTGAGCTTGCGTGGTGCGGAAGAGTCGGACAACAAATCCGGCGTTACCGTGTATCTTCCTGAGTCGCAGGCGCTGACGCCGTCGGCGCTACGGGACGTATTGGAGCGGCTGTCGCGGCAGGAGGAGCTCACCTATGCAGGCTAACGCTAACGCGGAACAGCGACGGCTTGCCGCGCACTTGCGGCCGCTTGCGGTGAAGCAGCACCTCGAGGCACGGGGGTGGCGGGCCGTTTCCGGTGTGCGCGGGCGGTTGTGGGTGTATCAGCATCCGGTTGAGTCGCTGCGCCAGGTGCAGGTGCCGATGGAGCCGGAGGACCCGGCGTTCGCCGAGGCGATGCTCGAGGCGGTGACGCGCATGGCCGAGCTCGGCGGGCGCAGCCTCGACGACACGCTTGCCGACTTGCAGCATCCCGACGCGGACCAGGTTCGCTTCCGCATCGACAGCGCCGCGACCCGTACCGGCGACGTCCCAATCGGCGAAGACGTGGCGTTGCGCGAAGGCGCCCGGCGCGCCCTGCTCTCCGCCGCCAAGAGCGTCGTGCAACCCAGTCGGCACCACGCCCGCCTTAGCGGCAACCAGGTCGACGCGTTCATTAACGCCTGCCGCACTGGCCAAGCCGAGCGCGGCAGCTACGTGCTGCGCGTGATCTGCCCGCTCTACGCCGTCGACGACGCGCCCATGCTGCAAGGCAGCGACCCGTTCACCCGCGCCGTGACCACGTTGCTGCTGCGTGCCGTGCAGCGGCTCGTCTGCGCGATCGAGTCGAGCGACCTCGACGAGATGTTGCACGAAGACGCCGCAGCACCGATCATCAGCTCGAACCTCTGCGCCGCGCTGATGCGCATGCGGCCGGATACCGACGACGGCCTGCTGGAGCTGCGTCCCACGTGGGCCACCGTGCCGCAGGTCGCGCCGCCGACCGATGTGGCCGAGCGCGTCGTCGTGCGTGCCGACTACTTCCCGCTGATCGAGCGCGTCTACCAGCGCCTGCGCCCCACCGCCGACGAGACCCGCGAAGAAGCCTTCGTCGGCACCGTCGAGACCCTCAACGGCGAAGTCGGCGACGACGGCCGCCGCTACGGCGAGGTCATCGTCGCGCTGCTCGACCACGACGGCGAAGTCCTGCCGACGCGCCTCCACCTCAACGCCGACCAATACGCCAAGGCGATCAACGCCCACGAATCCAGCACCGCCTACGTCCGCGTCACCGGCAAGCTAACCCGCGGCATCCGCATCAGCCGCCTCG
>SKZP01000265.1 GCA_007127275.1 Planctomycetota bacterium | reverse complement strand
TCTACTCGATGGAAGGGGACCTCGGCAACCTGCCGGAGATTGCCGACGTGTGCGAGCAGTACGGCGCGGGGCTCTACCTCGACGAGGCGCACTCGACGCTCTTGTTCGGCAAGCGCGGCGGCGGCATTGCCGACCACTTCGGCCTCGAGCACAAGGTCGGCGTCAGCTACGGCACCTTCTCGAAAAGCTTCGGCGCCCAGGGCGGCTTCGTCTGCACCGACGAGGCGCTCAACCTTTACATGCGCAGCTACTCCACTGCGTACAACTTCTCCTGCGCCCTCGCCCCGGCGCTGACCGCGGGAATCCTCAAGGGGCTCGAAGTGGCCACGCGGGACACCTCGCTGCGCGACAAGTTGTGGGAGAACACGCACTACTTCCGCGGCCACCTCGAAAAGATGGGCCTCGACCTCGGCCTCTGCGCCTCGCAGGTGCTGACGATCATTCTCGGTGTCGAGCGCATGAAGCTCTACACCTACGCCGAGCAGATGCGCAACCGCGGCCTCTTCATCCAGCCGGTCGACTACCCCGCCGTGCCCGCCGACGGCACCCGCTTCCGCCTCTCCATGTCGGCGCAATACTCCAAGCAAGACATGGACGAGGCGCTGACCATCATTGAGGACGTGCTGGTCAAAGGCGTCAGCGACAACGGCAAAGTGATCAGCGCCGGATAACCGACGTGCCCGCTCATGCTCACGAGCGTCACCGGTGGGTCGAACCTTGATGTGTCTGCGAACGCGCGCCCTCACAGCCGAAGGACGTGGGCTTGTTCTTTCTTTGCTGACGCCCGAGGCCGCAGTGGGAGCGTTTGGCCGCGAGGCAGCGCCGAGCGAGGAGCGCGCGTTCGTGTGACGTCGCGGTCGTCCGTCACCATGAGGGAGCGGCGCAGAAAAAAACGGTTTCCCTCCCCGTATCCCGCAACACGCGACGCGCTCGGCAATGCTGCGCGGCCCGTGGCGTGCCCCGCCGTTCCCCCACGTGGCGAGCGACGACGGTTCGGGGTGCTGGATGTCGGTAGTGTGCGCTACGATGAGAGAGGGACCAATCAGGTTCACAGACGACAACGTCGGTTGCCATACGGAGGTCGGGCTGATGACTGCGCACGCGGTACTGCTGGGGGACAGCATCTTCGACAACGAGTCGTACACCGGCGGCCTGCCGGACGTGGCAAGCTGCCTGCGCGACTGCGGGCCGACGGGGAAGGTGACGTTGCTCGCTCGCGACGGGGCAACGACGCACGAGCTTTACGAGCAGCTCGAGCGCGTCCCTGCCGGGGCGACGCACTTCGCGCTCTCGGTCGGCGGCAACGACGCGCTGATGGAGATGGACCGCGTCGTGGCCAGCGACTCCATCCGTACGCTCAACGAGGCGACGGAAACGATTGCCGAAAACTATCTCGGTGCGTTCCGTGCCGTCGAAGAGGTCGTCGGTGCGCGACCACTGGTGGTCTGCCAGATCTATAACCCGAGGTTTCCTGATCCGCATCTGCAAACGATCGCCGTTACGGCGCTGCGCTGCATCAACGACGTGATTGCGCAAGTCGCCACGGCAAGCGGCCGGCCGCTGGTCGACCTGCGGCACGTCTGCACGCGCGACGCCGACTTTTACAATCCGATTGAGCCGAGCCACGAAGGCGGCAAGCGCATCGCCGAGGCGCTTGCCAACGCGTTCGCCACGGAGGGCGCCGGCATCAGAAACGGGGGGTAACGAGCATCCCCCACGCCCTACCGACCTCGTCGGTGGGTCGCTTTCACCCATTTGTGGTGCCGCTGCTGAAGATGTTCACACAAGCAAGAAACGGCTACGGCTACGGCAGACATCATGGGACGCAACAATACGCCACGCAAATCGACCGACGCCGCCACCGCCAAAGGTGGTCGCCTGCGCATACAGGCGGGGCGGTGGCGGGGCCGCGTGATTCATACGTTGCCGGATTGGCGCGTACGGCCCATGCTCGACCGCGTCCGCGAGGCGCTGTTCAATGCCTTGCACGCCCGCGCGTGGCTCGACGGCGCCTTCGTCCTTGACGTGTTTGCTGGTACCGGGGCGCTCGGGCTCGAAGCATTGAGTCGCGGGGCGGCACACGCGGTGTTTTTCGAGCGGGATCGCGAGGTGTACGACCGGCTGGGGGAAAGTGTGCAACAGCTCGGCGTCGAAGCGTCACGCGTCGACTTGATTCACGGCGATGCCCTGCGTGACGGTCCGCGCCGGCTTGCGCCGTTTCTGGGTGCGTCGGCGCTGGCGGAGCCGACGGTTCCCGTGGTCGTGTTTCTGGATCCGCCGTATGCGGAGGTGCGGCCGCCGCGCGCCGAGGCGTTCTGGCACGAGCTTGCTGCGCTGTTGGCACACGTGGTACCGCACGAGGTTGCGCCGCGACCGCCGGTGCTGCTCGTTGTGGGCCACGAGCACACGGCGAAGCTACCGGCGACGCTCGCCGGCTGGCCCCAACGGGACGCACGCCGGTATGGCCGCGTCTGCTTGAGTTTCTACGGCGACTGGCCCACCGGGGCGGACGCGTTGCACGAGTGAAGAAAGGACGCGTCGCGCGTCTTCGAACCGCGTCTAGCCGGCGCCGAAATGGTCGAGGACTTGCTGGCGGGATTCGGCGAACTGGAAAATTTGTGTGAGGCCCAGCATTTCGAAGACTTCCAGCACCGTCTCGGACGGCTTCATGAGAACGATCTCGCCTTCGATCTCTTGCGAACGCTCCAGCGCGCCGATGAAGACGCCGGCACCGGCAGAGGAAATATAGGCGACTTCGTGCAGGTCGACGGCGATCTTCTTGTGGTCCTCGTCGAAAAGCCGGTTGAAAACGTCGCGCATCGACTCGTAGGTATGCGCGTCGAGAAAACCCTGTACCGTTACGAAGGTAACGCCGTTGACCGTGTTGATTTGATAGTCGAATTCGGAAGACATGATGAAAACGGGCTCAAGCAAGGGGAGTCGAACGAATAGGAAGGCGTGGGAATCCCATCGAATGCGACGTGTCGGCGGCGGTCCTAGGGAGAGGAGGCGTCGGAGGGCTCAATGCGCTTGATCAGGATGAGCTCGTTGCGCGCCCCTTCTTCGTATGTGTACCGGACCTCGTCCATAATCTTGCGGATCAGGAACAGGCCGAGCCCTCGTTGTCTGCCCTGGGCGATATGCTCCGACATATCGACGCCGGGCACGCCGTCGGGGTCGAAGTTCGCACCGTGGTCGCGGATGATGACGCAGAACTGGTCGTC
>SKZP01000264.1 GCA_007127275.1 Planctomycetota bacterium | reverse complement strand
CTCGCGCATCGCCTGCCAGACAATGCGAGTGATCTCGCCATTGAGGAAGTGGACGCAATGAACGTAGCCGACACGCATGCCGTCCTCTTCGAGCACGCGTACACTGTTGCGTGTTGCTTCGACGTCGTTGGTGACCACCGGCTCGAACGACGCTGAACGGGGCTTTCCGTTGGCTTGTCGGCGGTAGGTCAACTCGACCGGCTTCCCTTCGGTGACGCGAATCACGAAGTGCGGGTTTTGATCAATGCCGTAGTCGGAGCCGGCGTCGTAGACCTGCGCACTTTCGCCGACCGGCTCCCCGTACACGGTAAGCACTTCGTCGCCGCGGCGCAGCCCCGCCTCGCGGGCCGCCTCGCTCGTTCCCAGGCAGAAATATCCGCCGTCGATGCGTTCGAGCACGACGCCCGCGCGCAGCGTCATGAAGTTCTCGAACTCGGGCTCGACATACTCGTCCCACACATATTCGGGAATGATGCTCAAGTGGCTGACCTCGAACTCGGCGAATGCGGCAACGAGCGCGGCATGCAACGCGCGGTTGTCCGGCGCTTGTAGAATGGGGTCGCGGTGTCGCTCGAGAATTCGGGGCCAGCGTCGCTCGAACAACTCGGCGTCGAAAAACGAACGTCGCAGGATCTCGGTGACGCGGTCGAGGTAGCGTTCGTTGTAGGCGCGGCGCGCATCCTCCTCCGACTCGGCCTCCGCGTCCTCCTCTTCCTGCTCCTCCTCCGACTCGGGCAGCTCGGGTGCCGCCTCGCTTGCGGGATTGGTCCCGGCGTCGCCCTCGCCGTGCACCACCTGTAGAGGCAAAGCCAACGAGACCAGCAGGAGCACGAAAAGAAGGTGTCGTGCCAACATCACTCCAACTCCATCCACGGGGTTCACGCGTCGAGTGCCATCATTGTAGCCGTGGGAACAGGTAAGCGCCAAGCCACGATTTGGCGGGACGTGTATCTCCAAGTTTGTGGACCGGTCGTTAAACCAAGCCCACGGGCTTCGCGGGGCAAGCCCGTGGGCTTGCAAATTCCACCATTTCCCACGCACGCGGTTTTCGTGCGGCGGGTGGCGCGTGCTGATACACTTTGGCTGAATTCGCGGTTGTTGCGACCGCCGTTTGCTTGTGTCTCTCTTCGTAGGTTGACTGTCATGCTTTCGAGCTCGCCCGCTTCGCGGTTCACTTCCTCTGCGGTGGAGGCGCCGTCGTTTTTTCCGGAGATTGCCGCATTTCCGCGGGAGGAGGCGTTCCGGCTTGTGCGCGAGGCGACCGAGGCGGATGTACGGCGGGCGCTTGCCGCGGAGGCGCCGCTGGAGGCGCGTGACGTGGCGGCGCTGATCAGCCCGGCGGCCAGGCCCCATCTCGAGGCGCTTGCACAACGCGCGCACGCGGTGAGTGTGCAGCGACACGGTCGCGTCGTCGTATTGTATGTTCCGCTGTATCTCAGCAACTTTTGCGTCAACCACTGCATCTATTGCGGCTTCAAAGCGGGCATCAAGCGCATCCGCCGCGAAACGCTCACCCGCGACCAGATCGAGCGCGAAGCGGCGCGGCTGCGCGACATGGGCTTTCGTCACTTGCTGCTCGTCAGCGGGGAGGATCATGACGAGATGCCGCTGGAGTACATGGTCGACGCAGTACGCATTTGCCGGCGCTCCTTCGACAGTGTTGCCATTGAGTTCGAGTCACTCCCCGCGCATGCCTACGAGGCGCTCGTCGAGGCCGGCTGCGACGGGATGACGCTGTATCAGGAAACCTACGACCGCGACGTCTACAAGTGGGCCCACCCCGGCAAGGGGCCGAAGTCGAACTTCGCCAATCGGATCGACGCTCCGGACCGCGCCGCCCGCGCCGGGATGCGCACCCTCGGCCTTGGTGCGCTGCTGGGGCTTGGCGACTGGCGCTTCGAGGTGCTTGCGCTGTACATGCACGCCCGCTACCTCATGCGCCACTTCTGGCAAACCCGCCTCTCGCTGGGCTTCCCGCGGCTGCGCAACGAAACCGGCGGCTTTCAAACGAAGCGCCCGGTGAGCGACCGCCAGTTCGTGCAACTGTTCCTCGCGCTGCGCATGGCGCTTCCGGATGCGGAGTTCGTGCTTAGCACGCGCGAGTCGCCGTTTATGCGCCGCCATCTCCTGCCGCTGGGGGTCAACCGCGTCAGCGCCGGTAGCAAGACCACGCCCGGCGGCTACGCAAACGAGACCGACGCTGGGGCGCAGTTCGAGATTGTCGACGAGCGTCCGCCGCGCGAGGTTGCGGAGATGATTGCCGAGCTTGGGTACGAGCCCGTCTGGAAGGACTGGGATCACGGCTTCCACGACGCCATGTCAGGGCTCGCTCACCAATGACGTCCTGTTTTGAACGACTGTGCTCGACGGTGCTGCGTTGTTGTCGGTTGCGCGGCTCGACGTGCTTCCAGCCACGCCTGCGCGGCTTGCCGTTTCCGCTTCGTACAGCCTTCGCTCGTTACGCTCAAGATTCGGCATGTATGGTTGGCCGAGGGGAGAGACGTTCGTCGCGCAACGGATAGTGCGGGTTTGTTGACCCGCGTGAGGGCGATTGGAACAATTCGGCGACGCGCCACCCAGATTCGACCAAACGGAGAACGCCCGTATGAAAATCATCGTCTGTGTGAAGTCCGTCCCCGACTCGCAAACGAGGCCCAAGCCCGCCGAGAACGGGCCGCACCTCGCGAACGAGGACATCAAGTATATCGTCAACCCCTACGACGAATTCGCGCTCGAACTTGCCGTGCAACTCAAGGAGGCCCACGAGGGCTCGACGGTGCACGTCGTCACCCTCTGCCCGGAGTCGCGCGACCCTTCGGCGGAGATCCGTAAGGGGGCGCTGGCGATCGGTTGCGACGAAGCGACCGTTCTCACCGACAGTCAGGAGCAGCGCGACCCCTTCGGCGAAGCGAGCGCCTTCGCCGAGTTTATCCGCGGCCAGGGCGAAGTGGACCTCGTGCTGTTCGGCAAGGTGTGGATCGACGACGATACCGCCGCGGTGGGGCCGATGGTCGCCACGCTGCTGGACCTGCCGTGCGCCACCGCGATCGACTCCTTCGCCAAGGAGGAGAACAAGGTGCGCGTCACCCGGGGGATCGAAGGCGGCAGCGAGGTGCTGGAGCTCGAACTTCCCTGTGTGCTCACCGCCGACAAGGGACTCAATCAGCCGCGCTACGCGAAGTTGAAGGGGATCACCGCGGCGAAGAAAAAGCCGATTCACAAGGTGG
>SKZP01000671.1 GCA_007127275.1 Planctomycetota bacterium | reverse complement strand
GGGTCGGTTGTTGACGCGTTTGTAGGCGTCGATGGCCTTGAGGAACAGGAACTGCTCGGCGCTCATCTCGTGGGTGGGTGCCGGATGCTGGATGCCGGCGTTGTTGACGAGCACGTCGAGGCCGCCGAAACGGTCACGCACCGCGGCCATCATGGCGGCGACCTCTTCCTCGTCGGAGACGTCGGCTCGCACCGAGAACGCGTCACCATTGTGCCGGCGCGCTTGCTCGGCAACTGCTTCCGCCTCGTCCGGCTCGCCGACGTAGTTGACGGCGATACTGGCCTTACCCCTCGCAAGCCGCAGCACGGTAGCCTTGCCAATGCCGCTTGCGCCGCCGGTAACGAGCACACGTTTGCCAAGGATGCCTCGCATAAAGGAAACTCTCTCGTCCGTTGCTCGCCGCCCACCCGTAAGTCAAGCACTGTTCGGTAGCCTCTCTCCATGCCTGTGGTTGGCGGCCCACGGTCGCTCAGCGTGGGTTTGCGCCGTTCGTTACCTACCCCTCGCCGCAAGCGGAAATTCCCCGCACACCGGCCTTCTCAACCACCTTCCGCCGCCACGTCCGGCTAGACGTTCTGGGATGCAAACATTGAACGCAGACACCGCCGCGGAAAGGTCGCGGCAAAGACGCCTGGCACATGTCGCCTTAATTGCAGACACTGCATGCGAACACGGCTGAGCTCGACCCGAAGATTGGGCCCTGACGCAACACTAGGTCCACCAGGCGGGGATTGCCGGGTGGAGGGCCGCGGCGATCGTGAAGTAGATGAACAGGCCGGCAGCGTCGGCGATCGTGGTAATCAGCGGCGAGCTTGCCACTGCCGGGTCGATACGCAACTTCGTAAGTATGAACGGTAGCACCGTGCCAATGACGTTGCTGACCAGCACAATCGCGAGCATCGAGAAGCCGACGATCAGACCGATCGTTACTGCCTCCCCTTCGCCGCCGCGGAAGGCGCCGAGCAAGAAACTCGCCGCCGCCATTGTCACGCCGAGGGAAAGCCCGACCGCCAGTTCCTTGCCCATCACCTGGAACCATTGACGCAGCTTCACCTCGCCGGTACCGATCGCACGGACCATCAAGGTCGCCGCCTGCGAGCCGGTGTTGCCGCCGCTGTCGATCAGCAGTGGAATGAAAAAGGCGAGGGTGATCACCGTAGCGAGCATGTCTTCGTGCCGCTCGATGATTCCCGTGGAGACGAGGTTGACGCCAACGAGTGCGACGAGCCAGCCGACCCGACGCCGGTAAAGCCCCAAGGCACGGGTCTCGTGGTAGCTGCGTGCCAGAGGCGCGACCGCCGCGGTGAGGTGGAAGTCGCGCGTTGCCTCAACCTGCAACACATCGGCAATGTCGTCGTGCGTAAGAATGCCGATCAAGCGGTGATGCTCGTCGACCACCGGCATCGCCAGCAGGTCGTACTTGGCCATCAACTGCGCGACCTCTTCCTGATCCTGATCCGGCCGCACCGAAATCAGGTCGGTGGTCATCACGTCTTTCACCTTTGCCTGCGGGTCGGCAAGGATCAGGTCGCGCAGCGAAACAAAGCCGACGAGTTGTTGTTTCTCGTCGAGCACGTAGACGTAGTAGATCGTCTCGACGCCCGGAGCCTGTTCGCGCAGTTGGGCAATTGCATTCTCGGCACTCAGCTCGGCACGCAGCCAGGCATAGTCGGTGGTCATCACCGAGCCGGCCTGGTCTTCCGGCCAGGCCATCAGCTTGCGAATGTCCTCACGGTCCGCCCTGCCCACGAACGGCAGGAGCCCCTCGACGACCTCGGTGTCGAGCGCCTTGAGCAAGTCGACGCGGTCGTCGTGCGGCATCGCCTCGAGCAGCCGGCACATCCGGTCGGTGCCCGCCCCACTAACCAGTTCTTGCTGGCGCTCGGCGGACACAAAGCCGAACACGGCCGCCTGCCGTTCGATCGGTGCATGGCCGAGTAGCTCCCACGCCTGGTCGGTGTCGAGCTTTTCGAGGGCCTCGGCGATCACCGCCGGGTGAGGTGATGTCAGGCGCTGGGAAATCCGTTTGCTGTCGTCCTCGCCCAGAAGTTCGGAGTAGTCCTCGTTCGGATTCGGTTGATCGGGTGGTTGGTCCGTCATATCGGCTTGAAAATCGAGAAAGCGGGGGTCGTCAGCGGCGTTCGCCTTTACCGCGCGGTGTCGGCGCTCACAGGACCGATGAATCACGAAACATGGCTCGGAGTCGGCCGCTCGAATGGAGCGACCCTTTTATCAAATCCGACGCGTTGCGCCCAGATGCTGCGTCGCCGACGCACCCCAACTGGGCACATGGCATGTCGAATCATGCAGCGGGTGACGACGACCACGACTTCGCTGCCGCGGGCGACGCCTGTGGGCGTGGACCTACAACCGTTCCACAACGGGAGGAGTTCTGTGGCCTGTTTCTTGCCCTGGCATCGGCTTGGGCAAATCAAGTACGCTGGTATGGAATGACGTATGCGACGAAACCCCCCGTTTTCCGATGCTCGTTGATTCGACCACCCGTGATCGTCGCCACCACCTTCTTCGCACGGTAAGGCGCGACCTGTCGCTGCTCGTCGGATGCGTTCTCTTGACCGCGTTTGCCGGGCTGGGCGGGCCGCCGGCAGTTTTGAATGCGCAGGAGGCGGACGACGAGCCCCGGGACCCGCTGGCGGAATACTACCGCGAAAACGATGTCTACCAAGGAGCCGACGTACGCGAACGGCTGGGCCGCGGCCACGAGGCGTTGACGCGTGGTGACTTCGACGCCGCCGAGCAAGCGTTCCGCGCCGCGGTGTCGTTGAGCGAGAAACACGTTTTTGCGCTGCACATGCTCGGCCTCGCCTACTTTGTCCAAGGCAAGCACGAGGATGCCGCGAAGAGGTGGCGCGCGCTGATGTCATTGTTCCCCGACTGGGCGCGACTCAAGATCCCGCAGGCCGACGTTTTGCTGGGCGAGCATTTCCGCGTCTTCGACGACCGGCGCGACGAGCTCGCCGAGCGAGTGGCGCGGTGGGCGGAGAACGGCGCGGCTGCTGATGCCGACGGAGACGAGCCGGAAGAGGGAGTCGGTGCCGCGCCCACGGACGAGCAGTTCGTGCTCGGGTATGTGCGCTTCTTCGACGGTGAATATGAGGAGGCCCTGCAACTCTTTCACGACGCGCTCGCCGCGGACGCCACCGAACGCGCCGCACAGGCGTTCGTCGACGTGCTCGAACAAGCGGGGCTGACGCGCGCCGAGCAGCC
>SKZP01000173.1 GCA_007127275.1 Planctomycetota bacterium | reverse complement strand
TGGCCGCGGCGGGGGCACTGCTTGGGTACCTGCGCGAGACACAGCGCGAGCGGCTGGGGCACATGGTGACGATGCGTCGCGTCCACCCCGGCGGCACGCTGGTGCTCGACCCGGCGACGCGCCGCTGCCTCGAGTTGACCGAAACGCTGCGCACGCGGGAGGTACGCGGCAGCTTGGTCGGCGTGATGGACCGCACGGCCACGCCCATGGGGAGCCGCTTGTTGCGCGAGTGGCTGCTCGCGCCGCTGACGAGTCTCGGCGAGATCCGCCGGCGCCAGGACGCGGTCGAGGAGTTGCTCGACGGAGCGACGCTGCGTCGCGAGTTGCGCTCGGCACTCAAAGGGCTCGGCGACCTCGAACGCCTCGCGAGCCGCGTGGGCTACGGACGTGCCACGCCCCGCGACCTTGCGGCAATCCGCGACGCGCTGGCGCGGCTGCCGGCGCTGAAGAATGCGCTCGTTCCCTGCGAGGCGACGTTGCTTGCCGAGGCCCGCGGCTTCGACCCGTTGAGCGAGGTGCACGCCCGGCTCGAGGAAACGCTCGTCGCCGAGCCGCCGTCGCAGCTCAAGGAGGGTGGCCTGATTCGCGACGGTGCGAGCGCCGAGCTCGACGAGTTGCGCAACCTCGCCGCCGAGGGGGATACCTGGGTGGCCGAGTACCAGGCGCGCGAAATCGAGGCCAGCGGGATTGCCTCGCTCAAGGTGGGCTTCAACAAAGTGTTCGGCTACTACATCGAGATCAGCCACGCCAACCGAGACAAGGTGCCCGCCCACTACGAGCGCAAGCAGACGCTGAAGAACGCCGAGCGTTACCTGACGCCGGAACTCAAGGAGTTCGAGAACAAGGTGTTGCGCGCCGACGAGCGGGCGAAGGAACTGGAATACGAGATGTTCCTCGCACTGCGGGACGAGCTTGCCGGGCAGGTCGCGGCCCTTCTCGACACGGCGCGCAAGTTGGCGCTGTTGGATGTGGTGCTGGGCCTTGCCGAGCTTGCGGAGTCTCGACGCTACTGCCGGCCGGAGGTTGTCGAGACGCCGGTGATGGAGATCCGCAATGGGCGCCACCCGGTAATCGAGGCCATGCCGGGGGCAGCGGCGTTCGTGCCGAATGATTGCGTGCTCGCCGAGGCGCAGCCGGCGCAGGTGATCACCGGGCCGAACATGGCGGGCAAGTCGACGTATATCCGCCAGGTCGCACTGCTTGCGCTGCTTGCGCACATGGGCTCGTTCGTGCCGGCCGAGTCGGCGCGCATTGGCCTTGTCGACCGCATCTTCACGCGGCTCGGCTCCGCCGACGAGCTCGCCCGCGGGCAAAGCACCTTTATGGTGGAGATGACCGAGACCGCGAACATCTTGAATCATGCCACGAAGCAAAGCCTCGTGATTCTCGACGAGATCGGCCGCGGCACCTCCACCTTCGACGGGGTCGCCATTGCCTGGAGCGCGATGGAACACCTTGTGGAGCGCGTCGGCTGCCGCACGCTGTTCGCGACGCACTACCACGAGCTGACCGGTCTTGCGGACGTGTTCGAGCAGGTGCGCAACGTGCACGTCTCCGTGGCCGAGCACAACGACGAGGTTGTCTTTCTGCACCAGATCGTCGAGGGGGGCACCGACAAGAGCTACGGCATTCATGTCGCCCGGCTGGCGGGGTTGCCGCCGCAAGTGCTCGGCCGTGCCGAGGAGATGCTGCAGAATCTCGAAGCGCAGTCGCTCGAACTCACCGGTGGCGAGCCCTCGCCGGGGATGCCGCCGGGTGAACCACGCGCAGTGGGGCGCAACGGCGAAGGAGGGGGGCAAAGCGTCATGCAGCGCCGCAAGGCCGACGCAACCCGCGCCGCGACGAAGCGCCAGGTGCAGCTCACCCTGTTCGTCCCCGCTGGCGACGAGGTATACGACGCGTTGCAAAGCCTCGACATCAACGCGCTGACGCCGCTCGAAGCCCTCGCCAAGCTGGAGAAACTGCAGCAGCTCGCCAAGCGTGTGCCCGAGGCCTAGTGTTGTGTCATGAATTCCGTGGGTGTGCAGGTGACTAAGGAGCTGACAGGAAATGAGCTCCGGCGGAGCCCGTGGGCCTGGGGCGCAATCAAGTTGCGACCCACGGGCGAAGCCCGTGGGCCTGGGGCGCAATCAAGATGCGACCCACCGGCGAAGCCCGTGGGCTTTGCCGCGACGTGCCACCCACGACGTCAATCTTGACGGGCTACCCGCATGTCGGCGCTTTCGACGCTTGCCCTTTCGGCCGGCCACCAAAATTGGAACGTTGTCCGCGCGGCGCCAAACACCCCGGGCGACTGGCGCGTATCACCGGTTGCGAACCGGTGGGCCCACCGTGCCACGTGGTGCGGACCCCTCTACCCCCTGCTCCCCGGACGTTCCCTTTCCTTTCCCTGAGTGACGACGGAGGCTACCTGTGACAATGGCGATACGAATTTGCGCGGCTTTGGTGCTGCTTCTCGCGGCGTTTATGCCGTTGGCCGACGCGCAGCGTGATGCGGAGATGCGTGAGCGCGAGCGCTCGGCAATTCAGATGGCCGAGGAGATTCTGCCACAGGTGGCGGAGTTGCGGGGGCTGGACTGGAAGTTTACGCCGCGCACGGGCGTAACGACACCGGAGGAGTTGCAAGAAGAGCTGATGGCCGACTTACAAACCGAGGAGGCGAAGGAAGAGTTTCGCCGGTCGAGTCTCGTGTTGCACAAGCTCGGCCTCGTCGACCGTGACTTCGACATGCGTGCGGAGATGGTCGAGATGTATAGCCAGGGCGTCGCCGGCTACTACGACCCTCGTTCCCGCAAGCTCAACCTCGTCGTCAATCCGGAGATGAGTGCCGAGGAACAACTGAACGACCGGCTGTTGCGCATGCGCTTCGGGCGCGGCACCGACGAGATGGTCATTGCGCACGAGCTGACCCACGCTCTTGACGACCAGCACTTCGACCTGCTCAACCTCGTCGACGCCGACCAACTCAGCACCGACGAGATGCTCGCCCGCACCGCCACCGTCGAAATCACCGCGGTGACCATGCAGTGGGACTTCATGCTGCAGGACTCTGACCAACTCAGCTACGAGGACCCGTTGGTTCGACAAATGCTCAGTGGGCGTCCCGGCTCGTCCATGATCTCGGGGGATACGAATCTGCCGGAGACGATTCTGCAAACCATCACCTTCCCCTACGCGATGGGCAACACCCTCGGCATCGAGGCGCGGCGCCGCGACAACGGGGGCTGGGAAACGGTCAACAAGATGTTCGACGACCTGCCGGCAAGCACGACGCAGATTCTGCACCCGGAGAAATACCTCGACGAGCGCGTCAATCCGGTCGTGTTGGCGCTGCCGGAGGACTACGCGGAGATGCTTGGCAAGGGCTGGGAAGAGTTGGACCGTGACACGCTCGGCGAGTTTTTCCTGTGGTGCTACTTCGAGGAGATGTTCGCCAACCGCCGCAGCATTCGCGCCGTTGCCCAAGAGACGGCCGAGGGCTGGATGGGAGACCGCCTCGTAGTGTTCCACCACCCGGAGAACGACGAGCTTGCCATGGTATGGGCGACGACATGGGAGAGTGCGTCCGACTCGCGCCAGTTCTTCGAACTCTACCGCAACCTCTTGCAGGAAAAGTACGGCGACGCGGCGCCGCAGGACGAGGAGTCCCTGCAGAACTACGTCTTCGCCGACAGCGAGGACACCTTCTGCGTCCTCAAGCGAGACGGCAAGGACGTGGTCGTTTTGGAGAGCATTCCGAAGGAGGCCGTGCAGGAGGTGCTCGACGCAGCCCTCAACTGCAAGCGCAAGGATTGGCAGCGGGCGCCGCGCACCAACCTCGTGCCGGACGTGCCGCCAGTGCCGAACGAACCGGCCATCCAGTCGCCTTACTTCGACAACCGCCGCTACGCCCGCGGTGACGACAAGCCGTTCGCCTTCGAGTTGCCGCGCCCCGGCTTCGAACTGATCCAGGAGGGGGACGACGTCGTCACCTTCCGCGCCCCGGAGTCGGAGCGCAAGAAGTTCGTGCGCGTGCGCCTGCTCGAAGGCACGCTCGACAACTTCGACGAAGACGCGCGCAACGAACAGGTCGAGGCGCTGCGCCAGCAATACGGCGAGCCGCGGACCCTTTCCCGTGGAACGCTCGAACGGCCCGGTGGTGACGTCTACCGCGTTGCCCTCGGCGGCCGCGACTTCTTCAGCGCCCGCGACCGCATGGTCGTCGCCGCATTCTTCGAGCACGACGGCCAACTCTACAAGTTAAAGGTCGCCGCCGCCCCCTCGGCGATCAACCACGTCACTGCCGACGTGAACGCGATGATCGGCGCCATCCGTGACGAAGGCCGCGACTAGCGGTTCTTCATAAATAAATCCGTCGAACTGGAACTCGCAAATCCGGTTACAGCGGCATCAGAATTGGTGGATAACGAAATCCGCGCCACGCCCAGCGACTTCGTCGGTGGGTCGAACTCAACAATTTCTGATGCCGCTGTAAGACCGTTGGGCTGGACGCGAAGCGGAACGCATCCCGCATTGCCGGCCTCGGCGATTCCTCTCGGTTCGCAGCCCCGGGGGGGCTGCAAGGGTACAACTCCTGCGTGGCAGTCTAGGGAAACCGGCCGGAAAGGCAGTTTTTTGGTTAGCCGCGACGCGGAGCGGAGAACCACGTTTTCTCAATGAGTCCCGTCGTCTTCGGGTTTGCGAGACGCCCAACGTGTGGTTTGCTTCGCGTCGCGCCAACCAAGAGTCGGACTTTCCGCCCGGTTGTTTCCGCCGTGATATGCTCACCGGGAAGAACAGCGTGCCGTCGTGTCCCGTGGCCACTGTGTCCGCGAAGGGCAGCGCCCGGTACGCCTCGTCGGAGAACGGCTTGCGCCTCATTCGGGATTTTTTTAGGCTAGCCTAAATCTTCTCGAGGGAAGAGCTTCGTAAGCGGTACTCACTCACCTGGCCCCGCATCAGGAGGACGCTGTGGCACAAAAAACGAGTCAATGCCCCATCACGGGTGCGCGCACAAGCCCCGAAGGAACGTCGAATGAGACGTGGTGGCCGCGCCAGCTCAACATACGCATTCTGCATCAGCACCATCCGAAGTCCAACCCACTCGGTAGCGACTTCGAGTACGACAAGGCGTTCGCCAAGCTGGACCTCGAAGCACTCACCAAGGACATCGACGCGGTGATGACCGCCTCGCAGGAGTGGTGGCCGGCCGACTTCGGCCACTACGGCCCGCTGTTCATCCGCATGTCGTGGCACGCCGCCGGTACCTACCGTGTGCACGACGGCCGCGGCGGCGGCGGCACCGGCGCGCAACGCTTCGCCCCGGAGAATAGCTGGCCCGACAACGCGAACCTCGACAAGGCCCGCCGGCTGCTCTGGCCGATCAAGCAGAAGTACGGCCAGCAGATCTCCTGGGCCGACCTGCTGCTCTTCGCCGGCAACCGGGCGCTGGAAACCATGGGCTTCAAGACCTTCGGCTTCGCCTTCGGCCGCGAGGACATCTGGGCTCCCGAGGATGACATTGACTGGGGCCCGGAGACGGAGTGGCTCGCCTCGGAACGCTTCACCAAGGACCGTGAGTACATCGGCCCGTTCGGTGCCGTGCAGATGGGCCTCATCTACGTCAACCCGGAAGGCCCCGACGCGAACCCCGACCCCGTTGCCGCCGCGCACGACATCCGCGCAGCCTTCGGCCGCATGGCGATGAACGACTACGAAACCGTCGCGCTGATCGCCGGCGGCCACGCCTTCGGCAAGACCCACGGTGCCGTCGAAGAAAAGCACGTCGACCGTGAGCCGGAAGGGGCCCGCCTCGAAGAACAGGGCCTCGGCTGGAAGACCCACAATGGCAGCGGCAAGGGCGCGGACAGCTTCACCAGCGGCCTCGAAGGCACCTGGACGCCGACGCCGACGCAGTGGGACAACAAGTTCTTCGACCTGCTGTTCAAGTACGAGTGGGAGCTGACCAAGAGCCCCGCCGGCAAGCATCAGTGGGTACCGAAGAACGTCGAGGACGCCGACCTCGTCGTCGACGCGCATGATCCGTCGAAGAAGCACCCGCCGGTGATGCTCACCACGGACCTCTCGCTGATCAAGGATCCCGAGTACCGCAAGATCTCGGAGCGCTTCCACAAGAACTTCGACGAGCTCGCCGACGCCTTCGCCAAGGCGTGGTTCAAGCTGCTCCACCGCGACATGGGCCCGGTCAGCCGCTACCGCGGGCCGCTCGTGCCGAAGGAAACGCTGACCTGGCAGGATCCGGTTCCGCCGGTGGATCACACGCTGATCGACGAGAAGGACATTGCCGAACTGAAGACGAAAATCCTCGGCGCCGGACTCTCGACCTCGCAGTTGGTCTCGTGCGCCTGGGCCTCGGCCTCGACCTTCCGCAACACCGACAAGCGCGGCGGCGCCAACGGCGCACGCATCCGCCTCAAGCCCCAGGCCGACTGGGACATCAACGTCAAGGCCGGCGTCGCCAAGGTGATCGCCGAGCTGCAGCAACTCCAGGAGGCGTTCAACGGCGGACGCAGCGACGGGAAAAAGGTCTCGCTCGCCGACCTGATCGTCCTCGCTGGCTGCGCCGCGATCGAGCAAGCCGCGAAAGCCGCCGGCCACAACGTGACGGTGCCGTTCACCCCGGGCCGCACCGACGCGACGCAAGAGCAGACCGAGATCGAGTCGGTCGACTACCTTGAGCCGAAGGCGGACGGCTTCCGCAACTACGTCAAGGGGAACGAGCCGGTAGAGGCGGAGCACTACCTGCTCGACCACGCCCACAAGCTCACCCTCTCCGCGCCGGAGATGACCGCCCTCGTCGGCGGCATGCGCGTGCTCGACACGAACGTCGGCGGCGAAAAGCACGGCGTCTTTACCGACAAGCCGGGCACGTTGACCAACGACTTCTTCGTCAACCTGCTCGACATGGCCACCGAGTGGAAGTCCACCGGCGACGACCAGCAGCTCTTTGAAGGTCGCGACCGCATGAGCGGCGAAAAGCGCTACACCGGCACCCGCGTCGACCTCGTCTTCGGCTCCAACTCCCAACTCCGCGCCATCGCCGAGGTCTACGGCAGCAACGACGGCAAGGAACGTTTCCTGCAAACCTTCGTCGCCGCCTGGAACAAAGTCATGAACGCCGACCGCTTCGAGCTGGACAAGTAAGCGCTTGGCAGTCATCAGCGCAAGTGCAGGCCCCGCCCGGTCCAACATGGCCAGGCGGGGCTTTTGCGTCACGGGCAACTGCACTGGCAAACGTGGCGATCGCGCCTTGCAGTCCGGAGGCGGAGGTTGATCGGACGCTCACCTTCGCCTGCCGGATTGTGCCGGGGCCATTTTTTGGGGTTCCGCTCCGCGGCTGCGTCGTGCGTGCAAGCGTTCGTGCGCCGTTTCTGATGCCGCGGTACCGGCACGTCAGGGGCTTCGCGGGTGGAACGGCTTGCTCGGCTCGCTCGGCGGTGCCGGAAGCCGTGGCGCAACGTGCTTGCGGGCGTACAAGGTGCGCAGGGCGTGGCCGGCATGCGCCAACAGCCGTTTGACGTCCTCGACGATTAGGTAGGCCGCCGGCACGAGCAGCATTGTGACCAGCGTGCTGAAGAGCACTCCGAAGGCCAGCGAGACGGCCATTGGAATGAGGAACTGCGCCTGTAGGCTCGTCTCCAGCATGATCGGCGTAAGCCCCGCAAAGGTGGTCAGCGCGGTGAGCACGATCGGCCGGAAGCGGACCATGGAGCCCTCGACGACCGCCTCGGTGGCGTCTCTTTCGGCAGCGCGGCGGTTGCGGTTGATGAAGTCGATCAACACGAGGCTCGCATTCACCACCACCCCGCCAAGCGCGACAATGCCGATCAGGCTCAACACACTCATCTCGAGGCCGAAGAGCATGTGACCGCCCAAGGCGCCGATGATGCCGAAGGGAATGGCGAGCATAATCAGAAACGGTTGCACATAGGAGCGCAGCGGAATGGCAAGCAGCGCATAAATCACGAACAGCGCGACGGTGAAGCCGAAGGTGAGCGCCTCGATGGTTTCGTCCTGCTCGCGCCGCTCGCCGACGAAGTCCCAACTGACCCCCGGATACGGTGCGAGCACCTCCTCGAGGGTCGGCAAGTGCGCGACTCGTGCCGGCTCCTCCGGGTCGCGTCCCAGTTGCCCGAGCACGGCGCCGGCAGTCGTGAGCCGCGTATCCACGTCGGCGCGCACGTGGATGGCCCGCCGGCCGTCGACGCGGCGGATCGAGGCGAAGCCTTCCTGGATGTGGTACTCGGCGACCTGCTCGAACGGCATGGTGCGCCCATCCGGCAGGCGAATCCGCATCCGTTCGAGGTTGCCCAGCGACTCGCGGTCGCGGCGCGGATACCGCACATAAACAATCACCTCGTCGCGGCCCCGCTGCACGCGCTGCACCTCTGCGCCGAAAAAGGCGGCGCGCACCTGCCGGGCCAGTTCGCCAAGCTCGATGCCGCTTGCCCTCGCTTCCGGTTTGATGCCGACGATGCGCACCTCTTGCATCCCCTCCTCGAAGGTGTCGGCAATGTCGAAGACGCCGTCGAAGTGGCGCAGCGCGGCGCGCACCTCATGGCGTGCTGCACGCAACTCGTCGAGTTCGCGCCCGGTGAGTTGAATATCAATGGGATCGCCGACGCGCGCCAATGTGGCGTTGTAGCGCAACTCCCGAGCACCGGGCACCTCGCCGACACGCTCGCGCCATTGCCGCAACACAAACTCCGAACCCACGTGTGCGGGGCGCTCCTCGGCCGGGGCAAGCTCGAGGGTCACGCCGCCGAGGTTCGACGCCTCGATCCAGGTTTCCCCTTGCATGCCGCGTTCTCGTTCCGTCGACTCGCCGATTTGCGTGAAGATGTTCGTGATGATCTCGCGTCCGTATTCCTCGGAAAGCGCTTGCTGCAACTCGATCGCGGCCCGCTCGATTTGGCGCACGGCGTTTGCCGTCGCTTCGAAGGTCGTCCCTTCGGGCATGCGCAAGTTCGCAATGATGTCGTCCGCCTCGACCTCGGGAAAGAAGACGAAGCGCACAAGCTCGGCACGCACCGCGCCAACCGCCAGCAGCAGCACGGCCACGCCGCAAGCCACTGTCAAGTAGCGCCAACGCAAGCAGACGCGCAGCACCGGCTGAAAGACGCGCTCGACGAACCCCTCGAAGCCGAGCGCAATGCGCAGTTGCACCCGGTTCCACCAATAGGCGGGGCTCTTGCGTGACATCCGCGCAATCTGATCCGCGGTGAGCACGGTCAGTCGCGAAAGCCGCGCCGGCAAAATCAGCAGCGACACGACCAGCGAAAAGAGCAGCGCGGCAATCACCACCGTGGGAATCACCGCCCAGATCTGACCGCTGACACCGGGGATGAACAAGGCGGGCGCAAAGGCGACGACGCTTGTGAGCACCGCGAAGACGATCGGTGTGGCGACGTTGTGTACCCCTTCGATTGCCGCTTCCTGCGGGGACACACCCCCCTTGCGGTTGCGCGCATAAATGGATTCGCCGGAAACGATCGCCGCGTCGACCAGGATGCCAAGGGCGAGGATGAAGGCGAACAGCGAAATCATGTTCACCGTCACCTCGAGCAGCGGCATGGCCAGCAAGGCCCCGAGGAAGGCGACGGGCACACTCAGCGAGACCCAGATGGCGAGGCGCAACTGCAGAAACAGCGCAAGCACCACAATCACGAGGATGAAACCGCCGAGGCCGTTGCGCATCAGCGTGTCGAGGCGGTCGCGCAGCACCCGCGAGACGTCGCGCCACACCGCGGTTTGCACGCCGGGGGGAAACTCGGTCTCCTCGAGGTAGCGAAGCACCGCCGCCTGCACCTCGAGCGCATCCTCCTCGCCGACACGGTAGACCTCGATCATGACCGCAGGTGCGTCGTTGAAGCGCGCCTCGCGGTCGACGTCGGCAAAGTCGTCGCGCACCGCCGCCACATCCTCGACGCGCAGGATTGCCTCCTCCTCGACGAGCAGCGGCAACGCCGCGAAGTCGTCGCCGGTAAACGCCTGTGCCGAGGTGCGCAGCGAGACCTCGCCGGCGGCGGCGCGGATTTGGCCGCCGGGCAGGTCGAGCGAGTGCTCGCGCAGCCGCGAGACGACAAAGTCGAACGTGAGCCCGTGGCGCTCGAGGATGGTCTCGTCCACCTCGACGGCGATCTCGTAAGGGCGCACGCTGGTAAGCTCGACCACCGAGATCTCGTCGCGCTCGATCAAGCTCTCGCGCACCTCCTCGCCGAGCTCCTTGAGTGCTTGCTCCTCTACCTCGCCGTAAAGGGCGACGTTAAGCACGAGGATGCGCACGATCAGCTCCTGCACGATCGGCCGCTCCGCATCCTCGGGAAACGTGTCGATGGCCTCGACGCGCGACTTCACGTCGTCAATCACCCGGCGTCGATCCGCCAGCGGGTCAATCTCGACGCTGACCACGCCGACGTCTTCGCTGGCAATCGAGATGTATTCTTTGATGCCGTCGACCCCCTCGATCTCCTGCTCGATTACTTGCAGGATGCCGCGCTCGATGTCCTCCGGTGCAGCGCCGGGGAAGGGAACGGTGACCATGACGATGTCGAGGGCGACTTCGGGAAAGAACTCCTGGCGCACCGTCGTCGCGGTCAGCAAGCCGGTGGCGACAATCACCACCATCAACAGGGTGGCCGCCACATGGTTCTGCGCGAACCAGGCGATCCAAGCGTTCATCAGCGCTCTCCCTCACCGAGGCTCGTCGCGGTTTCGCCGACGAGGCGGGCGCGCACGCGCATCCCGTCGACGGGAATCGGAACGGGCGAGACGGCAATCCACTCTCCCGGCGAAAGCCCCGCAGAGACGATCAGCGCCTCGGTCGTGCGCATGAGCACCTCGACGGTGCGAAACTCGAGCACCGCATCCACCGTCTCCGCCGGCTCCGCCTCCGCACGCTCCACGATCGGGTTGGCCGCATCCTCGCGTGGCGTGACGAGCAGCACCTCGTTCTGGTTGCGCACCGCCGCACGCGGCACGACAAAGACGCCCTCGACCTCGCGGCCCAGGACTTCCGCGTCGACGAACATCCCGTCGAGCAACGGCAGCCGAGCCCGCGAAAGGTTTTCATACTCGTAGGGGCGCTCGACGCGGGCGACGACGTTGAGCGTGCGGGTGCGCTCATCCAGCCGCCCTTCGCTGCGCACGATGCGGCCCTGCCAGCGATGCATCACCGGGCCGACGGGCAGCGAGAGCGAGACCTCGGGACCGTCGGCGATGTTGCGCGGCGCGCCGTCTTCGGCCGCTTCCTCGAAAGCGAACGGCAACTTCAACAACGGCACGTCGGCCAGTTCAATCGGCAACGGCACCTCGGCAACGTCGATGGAGAAGAGCTGCGCAAGCGGCTCCCCCGCGGCAATCACTTCCCCGGCGTCGACTTCGTAGGAATGCACCCGCCCGTCATAGGGGGCACGAACCGTGGTGCGAGCGAGGTCGCGTTGTGCCCGGGCCACCGCTTCCTTTGCCGCGGCGACCGCCGCTTGGCGCGCGGCAATTTGCGGCTTGCGCGCCACCATCGCCGGCGGCTCCCCCTCGCGCCCGAGGCGCCGCCACTCGCGCACGGCAATCCCCGCCTCCAGCTCTTCCTCCTCGAGCGCCACCTCCGCATTCGCCAGCACCTCCCGCGCCTGGGCAAGCGCCTGCTGATAGTCGGCGCGCAGAACGTAGCGGTCGGTACCGACCATCGCGGCCAGGCCGATCAACGCACCCACCACAACCGTTGCAATCGAGATCTGTTCTTCCAGAATGACCCAGACAACCGCGAAGACGGCCATCATCCGGACGTAATGCAGCAGACGTTTCATAAGTCTGGGGAAATATAGCAGGAATGGCGTAACATAGGAACCGGGTAATCCGCTGCAGGGTGGTTATCCCGGCGCCGGGGTTTAGCGTGTTTAGTTGACAACGACGGGCTTCAGTCCTATTCTCACCTCATTATGCTGAAAGAAGTCCTGACACAAGAGCTGGTCAGCGTCGGCCTCAGCGCGCGCACCAAGGAAGACGTCATCAACGCACTGCTCGACATGC
>SKZP01000680.1 GCA_007127275.1 Planctomycetota bacterium | reverse complement strand
CTCGATAGTATCCCGCACGGCCTTCGAGAGTAGTCTCCATGTCAACTCTCACCCCCGCCCACGCAACGGGTTCTCCAGCCGGATTGTGCACGATGCCGTACACGGCTCCTCGCTTCGTCGCACGCAAGGTGCCAAGGTCCACTTGCTCGGCCCCGGCTGGGATCTTGCCTTGCCAAGAAATCTCGAAGTATGCCTCGCCGAGGTTGAGGATGAACTCAATCTCCTCATCCTGTTTCACCTCCGCAAACTGCGTGATGCCCGGAATGGCAAACTGGCCGCGCGTGTCGGTGGTCGCCCCTCCGAGCTTGTGAAACTCCTCCCAGTCGAGCTTCTGACGCAACTCGAGACGCTGCTCACGCAAAGGATCGTCAACCCGGTCGACGAGCTTGCCGACGACGCGCAGACCATCTGGCTCGTGCTGCTCCGGTTCCGTTTCAGAGTCATTGGCAGGCGACGCATCCGGTTGCTCTCGTTCCGTCGCATGCGGTTCTTCATTGCGGTCTTGCTCATCATCAACCGGTTCAGCCGGCCGTTCGTCGTGAGGCTTTTCGGTGTCGTCCGCTACGTCAGGTGCGTCGTCTTCGGCACCAGGACCGGGGTCCACAAGCAGTACCATCGTGGCACCGAGCACTATCAGGATTGCCAGTGCGCCAATCGCAAGCGTTCGCGGTGAAACGTGGGATGCGTTTTTCATGGTGACTAAGATCCTCGAACGAACCTACGGCCAATAGCCGGGGCGCGACCTCACCTCGTCGATGTGCTTTCGTTCCTCTACGGATACGTGTTCCCGCGCTTCGAGGAAGTCAAGGAACTCTGTGACAAACTTGCCATATCGTCCCTCGGAATCGGCGGTGAAGCGCCCAACACGGAAAGAGCCACGGTAGAAGGAAAAGGTCGGGGATTTCGTGGAGCCGTTGAATTCGAGGCTGCGGATCGTGCGGTGGAAGGCGGTGAACATGCGGCGCAGCTTGGCGGCCTCGTCGCGGTCCACCTCGAACTCGTACTCGAGCGTCTCCGAGCGGTCGGAGGCGACAAACTTCACGTGCAAGGTGCCGTCGCGTCCCACATCCGCGTAGGTTTGCGCAATTGGGCCGCCGACTTCCACGCGATTTACCGTCGGGAAGTAGAACCATAGCCAGATGCCGCCGATCACCAACAGCACGCCCATCATGATCGCGACGTGGCGCAGCGTCACTTTACGGTGAATGAAAGGGACTGGCTGTTGCTGATCCACCGTTCGCCTCCATGTAGTATGCGGCCGAGTTAAACCTCTTCCCAGTCGTCGTCGGTGGTGCCGAACTCGAAACGTGCTTGCCCTTTCGCCTCTTCGAGTGATTGGTGCCACGTATCGGTTTGGCAGTCGCCGTAGAGCAGTAGAAACCCGTGCTCCTCCGGCACAATCTCCACCCAGTGCGGAGTCGACATCTGCACCTGCTCGCCGTTTTCTATCCAGAAATGTTGCGTGGCACCGGTGGCACCATAAACGCGCGCTCGCATGATTCGGCTCCTGGTACGTCGAACGCTCAAGGAGGGCTGCGCTGCTGAGCTGCCTACGTTTACCTCCGCGCTGGGCTTCGGTGGTCTCTGACGGATTGTAGCGCGCTTTTGCCGTGGCGCATACAGAGTCGTTCTAACGTACTGGCGGCGCGGCGCCGTGAGCGCGATCCCGCACACCGAGGGAGTCATGAACTTGCAAGCCCGCCGGTGCGGTTCGTGGTTCGGTACATCTACCGGCGTTCGACCCACGGACTGCTTTCCGTGGGTCGTTTTGTGGCCCGTGGGTTGGTTTGTAGTTCGTACGCCGTGTTGCGGAGACCCATATAACGGATGTGACGTTTCCTTGCCGGAGGAGTTTGCGCGCGAGATCCGCGTGGCGGCCGCGGTGAAGGGGCACGAACAACAGCGGATTTCGCAGGGACGGGCCGCCGAGGTTACCTGCCTCTGCCGCCACGCAATTCTTGACGCGCTGAACCGCTTCGGTGTCTCCCCTTTCCTAGAGAGCCTCGACGGTTTGCGGGAGCAAGCCAATGGCGCGGCGTGAGGCGCTCTGGTTCGTCAACGCGTCGCCATTAATCTCGCTCGCGAAACTCAACCGCCTGCCCCTCCTTTTCGAACGTATCTTTGAATCAATCAGCCACTGGCTAACTCGGAAGGTGGGCGTACGGTTTTTGAATGTACGCTCAGCGCGGTTACTGTGATCAGTATTAGGCCCATGCCAACGATTTGGGGGGCGACCAACGCCTCGTCTAAGATCACGACGCCGAAAAGCGACGCGGTGACCGGTTCAACCATTGCGATGATTGAGGCGACCGCTGGCGCCGTATGATTCAGGCCAATGATGTAGAGGACGAACGACAGGCCTGCGCCGAACACACCGAGTCCTACGAACAAGGGCCAGCTCGGCGTACTCAGCGCGGCAACGGCCTGGTCGGTGTCGCTCGGCCAGATCAGGATGATGGCGAGTACCGCAAACGCAATGACGAGGATCGCCTGTGGGCTGCCGTGCGGGGCCGCATACTTGAAGCCGAAGATGAAGATCGCATAGGACAATCCGGCAAGCAGCCCCGCACCCACACCGATCGGCGTGACGCCGCGTGCGCCGGCATCGAAAACTTGTGTCAGCAGCGCAATTCCAACCATCACCACCGCGATCGCAGCCCACTTCAATGCGGTGGGGCGTTCCAGCTTTAGTGTGAATGAAACGAGATACACGAATACGGGTGCGCAATACATCAACGTAGCCGCGACTGCGACGCTGCCGTGCGCGATGCTTACGAAGTAGAACGAAAAGTTACCGGCGACGCCGATACCGGCGATGATGGACCAGAACCACAAACGTCCGTTGGCGAGCCCGCTGCCGCGCGGGCGTAGCGCCAACCAGACGAGGACGACCACTAGCCCGATGACGCCGCGATAGAAGGAAACCACGAAGGCATCCCAGCCGTCGGCCATGAGAATTCCGCCGACCCCGCCTGATAGACCCCAGAAAAGCGCCGCCAGCGCCACGAGTGCAGTACTCGCGCTCACCCTTTGAACTCGGGTTTCCATGATGAAATCGAGACGGTTCGCGACGGCGGACGACGCACTGCCGCATGGGTCACTGATCAATGGCCCCTGTCGTAAACCGAGCCGCAGTTTACATCGGCAGGCGGCGTATGCTTCGGGTCACGAGTGTTGCGTCAGGGGCCAACCTTCGGATTGAACACCTGCGCTCGACTGTGTTGCGTTGTCGTCGTCTTT
>SKZP01000036.1 GCA_007127275.1 Planctomycetota bacterium | reverse complement strand
TAGCTCGCCGTTTTTTCGAAGGAGATTACGTCGCGCGGCTGCTCGACCACGCAAAGGCGCGCACGGTCACGCTCGGCCCCGGTACAAATCCCACACGGATCCGACTCGGTCAGATGCGCGCACACCGAGCAGGCGAAGACCTTCTCTTTCACGTCGCGGATCGCCTGCGAAAGCGACAGGGCCTCCTCGCGACTGGCACGCAGCAAGTGATACGCGAGCTTTTCCGCACTCTTGCGCCCAATCCCCGGCAGCTTCGCAAACTCCGCAGCGAGCCGGTCCAGCGACGAGTGCCCCGTTTCATGGTTCGGTGTTTCGGACATGCCGCCCTTTCTGCCCACGCGGACGCCGAACCGCAAATGCCCCAATCATCATGGTCGGCGGTTCCGAGCGTCCACAGCACGCGAGTATACGCCCGCTCGCAGAGGGGTCAAGCGAAAGCGGCGCTCTCGGAAGCAGTCGGCTTTTGTTGCAGAAACAATTCGTCACCGGCCACGACCGCCCGTAGGCGGGCCTCCATGCCCGCCCAATCCGTCCCGCCCGGGGAAGGCCCGCTTACTGACGTAACGCGCCCTAGCCGCTGTGCTGCCGCCCAACAAGAAACCGGCTGCACCCGGCAGACCCTGGCCTCACACACGTGCGTTCCGGCCACCGTCGACAAAGAAAACGACACGTAATCTCGTGACCAGCGGCAGGCTCTTCCCTGTCGCGTCCGCGTACCTCGCCGACGGAGCCAAAACCGCAACGGACGGCACGCCCTTATACGGTCGCGGAGAACATGCGCTCAAGCGCCGTGCGCATAATGGACGCACCCTGGGCGCCAGCGGCGCGCGCTCGCATACTCCCCTTCTCGTCGAACAGAAAGTAAGCCGGCACGAATTGGTTTTCGTAGCGGCGCGTAATCACGTAGTCGTTGTCCACGGCGCAAGGCTCGGTCATGCCAAGTTCCTGCATGCTGCGCCGCACGTCCTCGACATCACGCTCCGCTTCGAGGCGCGGGACATGAACCGCAATGCCGCGAAGTCCATGATCCGAAAAACGCTCCATCATCCTGCGCACGGCAGGCATCTGATCCTTGCACAGTCCACAACCGACGGACCAGAAGTGAACGAGCACCGGCGTGCCATTTAGTTCCGTACCCACAACCTCCTCGCCAATCCACTGGCGAGCACCGCTCAGCGGCGGCATTTTCGCACCGATACGCAGCGCCATACACGGCCTCGAAGCATTGGACGGACGCCCCCGCTACCAACAACCGAAACGGCACCCCACGTGCGCAGATTCCCCTGTCCCTCAGTCCGAACGCGTTCGCACCGTTTGCATTTCCGCCCTTGCGCCAACGCACACGGCCTCTCGGCAGTCGCCACCTTCCGCGACTGGCTGTTATACTTCCGGTCAACCCGAAGATGGGCCCTGACGCTACACGGGTCCTTGAGGTGTCGAAGCGCTCGACGCGAAGCGGGCGCAACGGAAGGCGCGAGCATGGAGGAGTCTCGCATCGAGGCGCACCTCGACAAACTCAACGAACCGGACGAGCCCACCGCGACAGAGGCGCCCAACGACTACGTGGCGCGTCTTCGTCTTGAGAAGGCAAACGCCGAGGACGTATCGAACCCATGCGACGACGGGCATACGCGAGAGGGTGGAAATGGCCGCCCAACCTGCAACGGCTGTATTTTGTGAAGCTGTCCGCTTTCCAGTCCGCCCGGATGTGGCTAGCGAAGCGTGCGCCTCAGAGATTTTCTGTCAGGCCCTACGCAAGTTCGCTGGCACTCATTGCATGCATGGTCGTGCTCGCGCTTGGTATTCGGGCGGGACTTCCCATGCTTGTCCACCCCGGTGAGCGCGAATGGCTCGAATCGTTCGAGCAAGACGTGCGGACCGTACAAGCCTGGGTCCATGCGAATAAGGACGTACTAGCCGAGGATCCACGGGTCGCCTCCCTCTCGCGTATTGACGGGCTGCGAGTCTTGCATGCCGAAAACGCGTCATTCGAGTTTGTCGCGATCAACGACGACAATGACTCCGAAAAACTCGCCACGGGAACCTTTGAAGCTGGAATTGACGGGCATTTCGTTCGCGGGAGTTCAAACGTGAACTATACGCTTACGAACGAGGACCGCCTACGAATAACGACAATTGGAGCTACCGGTTTTGGCCGTTGGTCGCCGAGTTCGGAAATGGCAGTCCTGCTCCGGATTGCCGACGTTCTGCTTTTCCTTGCCGTGCTCGGAGCTGTTGCGGTTTTCGTGCACTGGTGGCGTGAGCGGCGTCGACGGCAGCCGTTTGCCGGGCCGCCACCGGAGGCGGAGTCCGCTGGGAATGAGTGACGACAACCGATGTTCGACGTGGCCGCGCACACCCTTTTCGTTACGCTCGCCGGCAGCCACGCCCACGGCACCGCCGGGCCGGGCTCCGACGTGGACGTGCGCGGGGTTTGCGTGGCGCCGCTTTCGCTGCGGCTTTCGCTGTTCGAGTCCTTCGAGCAGCGCGAAGGGGAGCTTGACGCCGCCTTGAGCGAGCTCGTGCGGCCCCGCCTCGAGGCGCATCCCACGGCCGCCGCCGGCCTCGGTGCAAAGCTCGAAGGGGTCATCTACGACGTCGCGAAGTTCCTGAAACTCTGCGCCGCGGCCAACCCCCACGCGCTGGAAGTCCTCTTCGCCGACCAGCGCGACTGGCTCTACGAGGCCCCCGGCTGGCGCCGCCTCTACGACGCCCGCCACCGCTTCCTCACGCGCAAGGTCCAGCAAACCTACCTCGGCTACGCAATGGCGCAGCTCAAGAAGATCCGCACCCATCGCAAATGGTTGCTCGAGCCACCGAAGAAGAAGCCCAGCCGCGCCGACTTCGGCCTGCCCGAAACCAGCACCCTCGGCAAAGACGAGCAAGCCCGCGCCGAGGCAGCAATCGAGGCCAAGCTACGCAACTACGGGATCGAAGACCTCGAGATGCCGCGCGAGCTACGAGTGGAGCTACAGCAGCGCCTCACGCAGCTTTACATGGCCGTGCTGGACTGCAGCGACGAAGAACGAGAAGCACGCATGCGCGCCGTCGCCACCCACGCCCTGCGTCTGCCGAAAGACGTAGCCGCAACCCTGCAAGCCGAGCGCCGCTACCGCCAGGCGCTGCGCCACTGGCAATCCTACGAGACCTGGAAGTCCCAACGAAACCCCGAGCGCGCCGCCCTGGAAGCCAAGCACGGCTACGACACCAAGCACGCCGCCCACCTCATCCGCCTCATGCGCACCG
>SKZP01000211.1 GCA_007127275.1 Planctomycetota bacterium | reverse complement strand
TGGTGGTGCGGCCCCGGCGCCGGGAGGTGCTCGCGGTGCTGTTTCAGCCCCTCGACGAGCGCGGTGACCGCCACCTCGAAGTTGTCACGCAGCGGCACCTCGTAGAACGGCTGCAACGGCTCCGGCGCCTCTTCGTCAATCTGCCTGGCCACCTCGTCGGCAAAGTGACGCATGGCCCCTGCGGAGGGCTCGGCGAGCAACGCCGCCGGCAGCCGCGCCTCTAGGCAATCCAGCGCAGCGCTGCCGTCGAGGCGGCGCCGGAAGCGCACAATCTCGGCAAGATCCTCGCGCAGCCCCTCGAGAAAGGCCGCCGTGTCGTCGCCGCCGCGGGCAATGGCGGAAAAGGGGTAGGGCGGCTCGACGGTCAGTTCCTCGCCGTCGCGGTCGACCTCGTGCAGGCGCGAAGCGGGGACAATCATCCGGCCGAGCATGGGGGCGTCGCCGCCGCGCCGGTAAACGGCGAAGTTTTGCACCGCATCCTCGAGCGGCAACTGCGACGGAGGAAAGATGCCGGCGTAGTCCACAATATGCGCCACGAAGGCCTGAAGTGCGGTTGAAGTATGCATGGCTTGCCAGAGGGGAGAGGACATCGGCTCCACGGATGCCGCAAAAGACGAAGTGCGCATCCGGTGGGCCGCTACCTAGGGTGATGAAGCACGTGCGACCCTCGATTGATTCCATACACCGCGGAAAAGCGGAACGCCACCTGTGAAAGCGGCGGCTGCCGGCATTTGTTGCGGAAACGTTTTGCGCGGAATTGCGTGCGTTGGGCGGGCCTCCGTGCCCGGCATGCCCGCCCCGCGGCCCGAGTATGACGGTGCGCATTCATGCTGATCGCCGCCGAATCCTGACTGGATATTGCAACGGGCGCGCGCGCGGAGGCCGCCCTTACGCACGGCAACCGCCGAGTTTTTCGGCCCCGCAAGAGCCGGATGAATACGTGAAAGCGGTGCCGCTCACCGCCAAGCGGCGACGGTTCGCAGTAGACCCCTCGCCGAGCGCTTGCTACCGTCCGCACCGCGCCACCAATGAACTCCCACCTCTACGGGCATCCGCAAGGAGCAACATCATGGCAATTGAAACCGTCGGCGTCATCGGTACCGGCACCATGGGCAACGGTATTGCGCAGGTCTTCGCGCAAAACGGCCAGAAGGTCGTGATGGTCGACATCAACGGTGAGCGCCTCGACGCGGCACGCAAAATCATCGAAGCCAGCCTCAACCGCCTCGTGAAGAAGGAAAAGCTCGCCGCCGATCAGGTGCAACCGATCATGGACCGGCTCACCACCTCGACCGAACTAGCCGGCGCCAAAGATGCCGACTTTGTCGTCGAAGCGGTGACCGAAGACGAAGAACTCAAGTGCAAGATTCACAAGGAACTCGGCGGGTTGTTGCGCCCCGAGGGAATCATCAGTTCCAACACCTCGAGCATTCCCATCACGCTGCTCGCCACCGCAAGTGGCCGCCCGGAGCGCTTCATCGGCATGCACTTCATGAATCCGGTGCCCGTGATGAAGCTCGTCGAGGTGATCCGCGGCCACGACACCAGCGACGAAACGACGCAAACGACCGTAGACCTCGCAAAGAGCCTCGGCAAAACGCCGGTCGAATGCCGCGACTTTCCCGGTTTCGTCGCCAACCGCATCCTGATGCCAATCATCAACGAGGCCATTTACACGCTGTATGAGGGGATTGCCGGCGTCGAAGAAATTGACACCATTGCCAAACTCGGCTTCGCCCATCCAATGGGCCCGCTGCAACTAGCCGACTTCATCGGCCTGGATGTCTGCCTAGCCATCATGCGCGTCCTACAAGAAGGCTTCGGCGACCCCAAGTTCCGCCCCTGCCCACTGCTGGTCCAACTAGTCACCGCCGGCCACCTCGGCGACAAGACCGGCCGCGGCTTCTACACCTGGGAAAACCACAAGGTCAGTGGCGTCGCGTATACGTAAGGGCATCGAGAATTCCGGGGCACTTCGCATTAGCCAAGGGGGCCACGGAGGTTCCCCCTGCCAATTGGCTTGACCGGTGGCTGCTTCATTGGAGTGGCCTTCTGGTCGCGGGTCTCTTGTTTCCCTTGCTCATTGGCGTGTTTCTAGGCCAACTTCCAAGTTTGATCGGTGACGTCCGAGAGACCGAGAGCGTCGCAGGCTCAATAGCGATCACGCTCGGCGCGATTGTTTCCCTCGCGGGATGGGCAATCCTTGCCCGTAGAGGTGGCAATCAGGGTAATCGCAAAAGACAACGTCAAGATGCGAACTCAAGTTGAAATTGCACTCGAAGTAGTAGGAAACGAACCCGAGACGTTTGCCGAGGTAGTAGATGAATAAACGCAGTCGCGAGGCGCATGATGCCGCGATTGCTTTGTCTCAAGCACAAGAGCTTTCCCCGATGGACGTGCACGTTCGCTTCACTGAAACTGGCGCGGCGTACCGTCGTTAACGCCCCTTCTCCCCGGCGGCGCTTGTGGAGTGGGTGATCGCGCAGGCCGGGCTGTTGCCGAGGACGTCAGCGCCCTGTGTCTTCGTCGTGCTCGAAGGCGGCGGCGAAGAGTTGATCATTCGAGGCAATCAGCACGCCGTGCGAGAAGAGGAGGTTGCCGCCTATGCTTGCGACGCCGCGGCGCACCGGCGCCAGCAGCCGCCCGGCGTCGAGGTCGTACCGCGCAATCTGCTCCCCGGAGGAGCCGGCGTAGAGCACTCCCTCCACAATGATTGGCCGGCCGTTGAGTTGCCAACGCGGCGTCCGCGTCAGATCGACGGTTTCAATCTCGGGTTCTTCGTCGCTGGCGGCGAGTTCAACCTCCGCGCGGTACAGGTAGCGCTGGCATGTCCAATGGAGGTGGCCGTCGTGCACCCCGACGAGGTGACGGGGCATATCCCGCGGAGAGCGCGACTGCCACGGCAGCTTCCAGATCTTTTTGCCGCTCGCCGCGTCGAGGCAATACAGCCACCGCGAATCCATGGGCGCGACGTACACGCGGCCCTGATGCACAACGGGCGGCATGTTGAACCAGGTGAGGTCACGGTAATGATTGTTCAGGTCGACGGGCGTGACGAACGGGATGCGGTCGTAAGGGAACGACCAAAGTTGCTCGCCGGTAAGCGTGTCGAGCGCGGCGACGGTGCCGATGTTGGTCGAGACGAAGAGCCGGTGCGACTCGTAGGCTAGTGCGGACGGGACGGGCTCGCGGGTCGGCCGGCCGAACATGTTGGTTTCCTGAAGGCTCGTGCCAATCTTCGTTTTCCAGT
>SKZP01000291.1 GCA_007127275.1 Planctomycetota bacterium | reverse complement strand
GCGGTTAGCAGCACCTTGGGCAGCGGGGTCTGCTCGGTGATGCTCGCTTGGTCGGCGCGGATGCGGTTGATCGCGTTGACGGCGTCACGGGCTTGCTCCACCAGTGGCGCGGCTTGCTCGGCGTCGGCGACGGTGTACCACGCTGGTTGCGGCCACTCGGCGACTACTAGCGCTTGCTTTTCGGTGTCGCCGGCGGCTTGCAGATACGGGTGCAACTCGTGCCAGATCGCCTCGCTGATGAAGGGCATCACCGGGTGGGCGAGGCGCAGCAGCGCGTCCAGCGTGCGCAGCACCGTGGTGCGGGCGTGGCGGCGGCTCTCTGCTTCGCTTGACTCCTCGCTGCGCAGGCGGTGCTTGACCATCTCGAGGTAGAACGAGCAGTAGTCGTCCCAGAACAGCCGGTAGAGCGTCTCGCACGCCTCGGCCATCTCGTAACGTTCAAGCGCCGCCGTTACCGTCTCGACGCCGCGGCGCAGCTTGTCGAGCATCCAGCGGTCTTCGAGGTGCGGACTTGTCACGTCGCGGCCGTACATCTCGAAGCCGTCCTCAATGCCGGCCAGTGCCACGCCGTGGCTTGCCTGCCAGATCTTGTTTGCGAAACGGCGGCCTTCTTCGAAGCGCGGAATCGTTACGTCGTACTGCGCGAGACCCGCGTCGGTCTTTTCCTTGCGGCGGTCCCGCTCGACGCGCAGGCGCATATCCTGGCCGCCGGTGCACATGCTCATCAGCGCGTAGCGCACCGCGTCGGCGCCGTATTGCGTGTAGTGCTCGAGCCGCTGCTTCGGCAGGCCGTGCGCCGCCTTCTCCGCCTTGATCTCGTCGCTGCCGCCTTCGATCGCCTTCACCGGGTCGAAGCCGTTGCCGCGCGACTTCGACATGATGTCGCCGTGCTCGTCTAAAATCGTGCCGTGGATGTAGACGTCCTTGAACGGGTGGCGCTCGTTCGGTTGCTTGCCGAAGTCGCCGGCGAAGCTTTCCCCCATCATGATCATCCGCGCGACCCACAGCGCAATGATGTCGCGGGCCGTGGAGAGCACGTCGGTCGGGTAGAAATAGTCGAGGTCCTCGGTGTGCTCCGGCCAGCCGAGCGTCGAGAGCGGCCAGAGCATCGAGCTAAACCACGTATCGAGCACGTCCGGATCGCGCACCAGCGTCCGGCCCTGGTAGCGCGGGTCCTCCGGCGGGTCCGGCTCGCCGAGCTTGGGCACGATCGGTTCGAGCTCGCCGGCAATCTTGATCGCGTTGTTGCCGTCCTTGTCGTAGTGCACCGCATCCGGCGTGTCGGTGACGTCGTACCAGACCGGAATCTGGTGGCCCCACCAAAGCTGCCGGCTGATGCACCAATCCGGCGTCGAATCGAGCCACTGCATGTAGAGCCGCTCCCGCGACTCCGGCACGAAGCGCACCCGCTTCTCCAGCACCGCGTTGCGCGCCTTCTCCACCAGCGGCTGCATCGAGACGAACCACTGATCCGAAAGGTACGGCTCCACCGCGGTATCCGAGCGGTAGCAGTGCGCGACGGTGTGCGTCATCGCCTCCGTCTTGAGGAGCAGGCCCTGCGCATCAAGCTCGGCAACGACGGCCTTGCGCCCTTCGCGTTGGGCGAACAGGCCGCGGAACGGCTCGGGCACGTTCTCGTTGAGCGTGCCGTCGTCGTTCAGGATGTTGATCATCGGCAGGTTGTTGCGCTGGCCGCAGGCGTAGTCGTTCGGGTCGTGCGCCGGCGTCACCTTCACCGCACCGCTACCCTTGGCGGGATCGGCAAGGATCGCGTCGCCGACCACGGGGATTGTGCGCCCGGTCAGCGGCAGCTCCACCTCGCGGCCGATCAGCGTGGCGAACGCTTCGAGCCGTTTCAGCGCGTCCGCATCGGCCAGCACCGCCTGCGCCGCCTCGCGCTCGGTCTCGCTGGAGGATTCCGCGGCGCGACGTTCCAGCTCCGCCCGCGGCTCGGGATGCACCGCCACCGCGGTATCGCCGAGCATCGTCTCCGGCCGCGTCGTCGCCACCACCACCGCATCAATGCCGTTCACCGGCTCGCCGACCAGCGGGTAGCGCAGGTGCCAGTAGTGGCCGGAGATCTCCTTGTGGACGAGCTCGTCGTTGCTCAACGCGGTTTGCACGCCGACGGACCAGTTGATCAGCCGTTGGCCGCGGTAGATCAGCCCGTCGTGGTAGAGCCGCAGGAACACGGTGCGCACCGCCTCGCTCAGCCGCTCGTCCATCGTAAACGCCGTGCGCTCCCAGTCGCAGGAGCAGCCAAGCTTGCGCAACTGGCCGAGGATGCGCGCCTCGTACTCGTCCTTCCACTTCCAGATCCGCGCAATCATCGCCTCGCGGCCGAGGTCGTGGCGGGTCTTGCCCTCCTCCTTGAAGAGGCGCCGCTCCACCACCGACTGCGTCGCAATCCCCGCATGGTCCGTCCCAGGCACCCAGCAGGCCTCGAAGCCACGCTGGCGATGAAAGCGAATCAGCACATCCTGAATCGTATTGTTCAGCGCATGCCCCATGTGCAGCGCGCCGGTCACGTTCGGCGGCGGAATCACGATCGTATACGGCCGCTTCGACCGATCGACCCGCGCATGAAAATAGTCGCCGTCCAGCCACGCCTGATAGACCCGCCCCTCGATCGCCGCCGGATCGTAGGCCCCTTTGTTCGTCGTCATATTCGGTTTGTCGCTCATAGCCATCGCGCCATCGGAAAGTGGAACCCATTCGCCGTGCCCCCCGCAGCGGCCCCCTCCATAGCAAATCGAACACGATTGCGTGAGAGGCGCGCCGGAACGCCGTGTATGTCTACTTCGTGGAGCGGTCGGTTTTCCAAGCCCACGGGCTTCGCCCGTGGGTCGAGCGAAATCGTGGAGACCGACCCGACCCACGGGCGAAGCCCGTGGGCTTGATTGCAACTCTTCCACGAATTGGAGATGCAAGGGCCGCAAACGGCAAAGACGGCTACTGCGGGACGATGCGGTACACCGTAGGCGCACCGCGCTCACGGAACAAGTAGTCCGCACGCGGTAGTACGGCAACGCGCTGCGAATCATACGGATCGGCGACGATTTCCGCGTCGTGCATGGCGAACGGTTCGTAGGCGAGCAGGAGGCCGGTGTGGATGTCCCAGGCTTCGAGGCCGATGCCGGTGGTGCGCACGAGCACGCGGTCGTCGGCCAGCAGCGCGCTCGAACTCCAGCCCGTCGGAAACGGAATCAGGCACTGCACGCGCTGCTCGGCGGCGTCCCAGACCACGGTGTGCTCG
>SKZP01000227.1 GCA_007127275.1 Planctomycetota bacterium | reverse complement strand
TTCGTCGGCCTGGGTGCCGCCTTGGCGACCGGCCTGATCGGCGCAATGGTCCCCGGGTATCGCATCTGGCGCCAATCGGTGCTCGAAGGCCTCAAAGGGTCGGAAGTGCCGGGCAAGAAGATCATCGGGCCGCGCCGCCTGCTGCTGATGCTACTCGCGAACCGTGAGGCGGAGACCGTCAAGAGCGACGACGCCGAGCACAAGAAAGAACGCACCTAACGGAGCATCAACGGATGTGTCGCCTTCGGACGCGGCCGACGACGAGTGATCGCCGGTCGTTACCGAGGCAAGGAAGGAAACGCGGCCCCCGAGTGCGGTCTCGGACTCGCCGCAGGCAATCAAAAGGAGAACCGCAAGATGATGATGATACGTACCCTACCCTACCTTGCGCTGCTGCTCGCGGCGGCGCTTGTCGTCGCCGGCTGCGGCGACGAAGCGACGGAGGCCGACACGGACGACGGCAAGGCGGATACCACCGCGAAAGACGACCACGATCATGACCACGACTCCGGCGAGACCGCGGAGTATCGCGTCGATCTGGCCAACGAAACGTGCCCGTCGAGCGGTGGCCCGGTCGACAAAGAGGTCTTTGCCGTACACAACGGCTACAAGATCTACTTCGACTGTACCGGCTGCCGAGCGGGGTTCGTGGCGAATCCCGAAAGCTTGTACGACAACATCAAAGAGATCACCGGCGTCGATATTCGTGAGCCCGCACCGGCCGAGGAGGACCAGGAGCAGGCGAACTGACCGCGCCCGAAACACGCCACCGTGGCCTTGCCGCCGGTGTGCGCTCGCCATTTGCAACCCGAAGCGGAAGGAGGAGCCTCGTGCTTGCGGACCTGAATCTCGGTGAATGGCACCGCGTCGTGATTCACTTCCCGATTGCGTTGCTGATTGTTGCGCCGCTGTTCGACTTGCTCGGCTTCAGCGAACGCATGCGCTGGGGGCGACATGCCGGCTTGGTGCTGCTGATCCTTGGTACCGCGGCCGCACTCGTCGCCGGGCTGATTGCCGTGCCGAGCCCCTCGGAAGGGGTGCTGCGCATCCGCGGCGCCGAGGACGGGTTCGCGCTGCACCGGGCGCTCGGCATTGCCACGATGTGCGCGGCACTCGGTGTGCTGCTGCTGCGGCTGGGCGTGGAATGGCTGCGCCCGGAGTCGAAGCCGTTGCGCATCGGGCTGCTGGTGCTCGGGATCGGACTTGCCGTGCTGGTCGGCTTTACCGGGCACTACGGCGGCGTCCTCGTGTTCGAGCACGGCCTCGGCACGCAAACGCCACCGCCGGCGCGACCCTGATCTTGCCGGCGTTCACGCAATCAATACACGGGAAAGGCTGGAGAGGGCCCGCCTAGATTTCGCTGGAAGCGCGTAAGCGCAAGTTCGGTTGACCCTTGAACCGTTCCGAGAAAAAGGAAGATGCAATGATGGAATCGCACTTGAGTCGTTCCCTGTTCGTGGCCCTGCTCCTCGCGGCAGCGCTCGTCTTCGCCGGCTGCGGCGAGGCGGGCGACACGACCACGGATGGCGACACGGACGATACGGAAGCGAGCGGCTTCGCCAACGAGGACCCGGACGTGTGCCCCGTTAGCCTGGAGCCGTTGCCCGACGATCCGTATGTCGTCGAGCACGAAGGCAAGAGGTATGCGCTCTGCTGCGACGGCTGCGAGGACCTGTTTCACGCCGACCCGGTCGCCGCACTCGCGGGCGAGTACGCCGATCAGTTCAACGGCGGCCACGGCCACGGCGATCATGGCGACCATGGTGACCATGGTGACCATGGTCACACCGAAGGGCTGTTCGCGGTGGGCAACGAGAATTGCCCAATGAGTGGCGAGCCCGTCGAAGGGGTCACCGCGGTGCACAACGGCTGGGTGATCGGCTTTTGCTGTTCGGGGTGCCGAGCTCGCTTCATGGGGGACCCTGAAGCCAATGCCGACGCACTTCTTCAAGAAACCGGTCACGATATCCGCACGCAACTGCACGCGGTGAACAACCAGATCTGCCCGGACAAGGAAGAGCCCGCCGAGCCGCAGTACCGCGGCATGTTCAACGGCTGGGTGGTGGACTTCTGCTGCAACGGCTGCGTGCGGCGGTTCAATGAAGATCCGCACTCGGTCGCCGAGGCGCTTGTCGAGTCGGACGGTACCGACATTCGCGAGTCGCCAGGCGCGGAATGAATACCCGTCTAACTTCGTGCCTGAATACACCGACAAGGAGGCGACGATGATACGAGGCAACCTTAAACGTGTGGCGACATTCGCGATGTTGCTCGGCGCCGCGCTCTTCCCTGTCGCCTGCGGCAGCGACGAAAACGGCGCTGCCAATCCGGGCGCGGACGACGAGCTCGACTTCGCGCTCGAGGAACTACCCGAGATCGACGAGGAGCACCGTTTGCTTCCGCACGTGGTGCTCGACGAGGACTTCGCGCCGGAAGAAGGGCAGACCTTCTCGCTGCAAGGGAGGGTCAAAGAGATTCGCCACGGCTTGTTCTCCGTGCAGCTCGTCGACGACACGAAGGTCGACTACAACCCCGCGATGCGTGAGCCGTGGATCTATTGTTGTAGTCCGGAGGAGGCTCGGGAGAACCTCATCAATGTACGGTTCGTACGCGAAGGGGCGGAGACGCCGGTACGTGAAGGAGAGTACGTCGAGCCGAGCTTTCGCTTGGTCGACCTGATTACCGTCGTCGGCACATTCATCGAGGAAAGCGACGGCACGCCGATCTTTCTCGCCACCGGCTACGTCGTCGACGAGCGCCCCGAGCTCGGCGACCACGTCCAGTGGCCGGAAAGCTGACAGACGCAAAGCCCGAAAGCAATCACGCTCCGGTGCAGCCAACGCGTTGCGCCGGGGCGTGCGTGGTTTCGTTCGCCCCCACCGACGCAGGGAGGGCACCCGTGCGCCTCCTACTTTTCGCGCGTGAGCTCGTTGATCTCGGCGAGCGGGACGACGCGGTCTAGCGGTGCGAGCGTCTCGCGGTCGTGGCTGACGAGCAAGAGCGTGGCCTCACTCTCGCGGCAGGCCTCGCGGATCAAGGCAAGCGTCGCTTCGCGCTGTTCGGCGTCGAGATTGCCTGTCGGCTCGTCGGCAAGCACGAGGCTCGGGCGGTTCGCCACGGCGCGGGCCACGGCGACGCGTTGCTGCTGCCCGACCGAGAGCGCCGGCGGCTTGTGGTGCATGCGCTCGGCAAGGCCTACCTGCTCCAGCAACGCTTCGGCGCGCACGCGGTCCGGCTTGCCGCGGCCGGCGAAGCG
>SKZP01000576.1 GCA_007127275.1 Planctomycetota bacterium | reverse complement strand
CTGCCTCCCGAGGCGCTGGAACGTTTGCGCGAGCATCTCGAACGCGCTGAGGATCCGGACCTCGAGTGGCGCTTGGCCGAGGCCGTGCAGGCACTCGAGGAACGCGCGCCGCAGGACGAGGAGGAGGAGGGGGACGCCCCGCAGCCGCGTGCACAGCCGCGCGAGCACCGCGACGACCCGCCGCGCTTCGACTTCGACCGCCGGCACAATTTCACCACGCGTTCCGTCGTCGTGGACGACCAAGGACGGTGGGAGTACGTGAGCCGCAATGGAGAGATCACGGTGACGTTTACGCCCCGTGGCGCCGACGAGCCTGCGGAAATGCGAGAGTTCGACTCGTTCGAGCAACTGGCGCAGGAATGGCCCGAGGCCGCGGAACGCTTTCCGCGCATGCGGGGGCGGGTGCTGCCGCGGCTGCCGGGGCCCGACGAACGTCCCGAACCCTTCGACGGCGAAGGCCTCTTTCCCGGTGAGAACGAGATGCTCGAGCGGCTGCTCGAGGATCTGATGCGCGGCGGCATGCCCGAGCTCGACGAGTTGCTTGAAGAATTGCAGCGCCAGAGCGAGGAGATGCAGCGGCGCGCCGAAGAGATGCAGCGCGAAGCCGAGCGTCGGATGGAGCGTTTTCGCGGCGGCGCAGAGGAAGGGGAGAACGACATGCTCAACGACCTCTTGCGCCGCCTCCTCGACGGCGACCTTGAAGACCCGTTGGATCCTGTAGAGCCCGGCGAGGATGCCCCGCAACCGCGGCAGCAAGAAGACGAGGCCCGCGGGGTGCTCGGCACGGTGCAGGGCACGGAGTTTCGCGCCGTTCCGCCCGCGATTCGCGCCCAATTGCAACTTGGCGAACGCGAAGGGCTGTTGGTCGAGCGCGTCGGCCCGGCCGGCCCGCTAACGGAGGCGGGGCTTCAGCGCTTCGACCTGCTGCTTGCGGTCGACGGCAACGCGGTCGAAAGTGTCGAGGGGGTGCGTCGCACACTCGAGGGGCTGCCCGAAGGGGCCGAGTTCACGCTCACGGTGGTACGCCGCGCCGAGCGGATCCAGCTGATGGGCACGCGCTAGTCACGCACTGCGCGTTGCTGGACCTGAGGAAATGCTAAACCGCTAGCCGTTTGGAATCCGGAAAAGCCCACGGGTCGCGGCCCGTGGGCTTGAAATTACGGATTCCAATACGCGGGCGGTTTGGTGCCGGGAGGCGAGAGACCTCAAAGGGAATGCGTCGCGAGCAAAGGCTGGTGAGGGGAAGCATGGCGAGCGGCTGCTAGGACCGCGACCCCGCGGCGGAAGCACGGCGCCGCCGTTTGCACCGCCAAGCGGAACGCGCGTTGGGGTGCGCCTCTCCCGTACCGCGGGGCACTGGCGCATTTCGCGTCGGGTGGCAGTTGCAGCCGAGATCCGCATATGCCGCACATGTTCAGCACCGGTGAATCCGGATGCCCGGAACGCTCGCGTCCTACGAGTTACGAAGGCAAAGGATTGAAACTAGACTCGCCAGCCCCCTCGTCATCTGTGCCGCAGACGGGGACGGATCCTACCCCGTCGCCGCGGTGGCCCGTGCCTTTGCTGGCGCGTTTCTTCTCTCGCGGCGACCGCGGCCGACTCGGCGAGGCCATTGCCAAACGCCACTTTCGCCGTGCGGGCTACCGCGTCGTTGCACGCAATGTACGCATGCGAGCCGGCGAGGTGGATTTGATCGCGCGCGCTCGCACGGTGCTCGTTTTCGTCGAGGTGCGCACGCGTCAACCGAGTTCTCCACTTTCGCCCGAGGAGAGCGTTGACAGGCGCAAGCAGTCACACCTCGTGCGTGCTGCGCAAGAGTGGCTCGCGCGTCATCCGCACCCGAAGTTCCACATCCGCTTCGACGTGGTCGCGGTCGAGTTGGACGACGCCCACAAGCTCCACCGCTTCGCGCACTACGAGCGAGCGTTCGAGCCGCCACGGCACAGACGCAACGCGTAGCGCGCTCGTTGTTTCCAACGGTGAATTGATTCCAGTGTCCCCACAGCGCCGGCCTCTCGCAATTTGGCTGCTGCAGCCTTCCGTTGCAGTGGCCGTAGCCGGAGCATTCAGGCAAAGGCCCGGCGAACGTGCGAGACATTGTGAGGAGCGTGAAGGGTCTGCTTTTCTCATCACCCCACCCCGCGTTGCCTCGTCTCCCTTCACCTTTCCTCTCTGTGTTTTCCGTGGCATAAAAACAATGCATTCCGACTGCTTGCTGTATAACCTCTCGCCGTGAATGATCTTGCCTTCCGCCAACGAGATTCGGGCTTTCGCCTTGGGTTACCCTCGAAGGTCCGTTCGGAGTACCTTCGTCGTCGTTGAAGCTGCGCAATGCGCGTTTGGCACTGCAAGTGCGGTTGATAGTTGTGATGGCACTCGTCCGTCGCGCTGTCGCACCTCAATGGCGGTCGAACCAAACCCGGTTCTTCGCGTGTACCCGCACAACACCTACCCGTCCGGCTGAAGAGAAACCGGGGATTGGCAGATTGGACGCCAAAATGCGTAAACCCACGGCTTGCGCGCTAAGCGACGCTCGGCCGCTCGGCGGGGCTACGGAGATTCGCACATTAACGAGAGTCCACAGGACGCGAGAGTGAGGGGGATCGCGTGGCCGTCGGCCGAAACCAATTTGCCTCGTGCGCCTGCTCCTCGCCGTGGGACTTCGTTCCTGGGCTTCGGCGTATGCGCTCATGCCGGGGATTGCCATTCGGAACAGGTTCGGGCAACGACGTCGCACGCGGTAGCTGGCATTTTTGCCGCGTGGGTCTTGCCCCCGATACGGCGGATCTCTTCCCGGCCGATCTGTCGGGTGGCATGCAGAAGCGCGTGGGCCTGGCCCGGGCGCTGGCCGGCAAGCCGGACATCCTCGTTCTGGACAATCCGACCGCGGGCCTCGACCCCATCCTGTCGACCGGTATCGAGACCCTGATCCGCGAGATCACGGAGGAGCAGGGTGAGACGCTGATCGTCGTCACCGCCGACATGGAGCGGCTGACCGAGCGCTATGACGACATCGCCGTGCTGTATGACGGTGTCGTGCAGTGGGCCGGGCCCGCATCCCGCGCCGAGGCCGATGCCCATCCCGGCCTGATGCAGATGCTGCGGGGCAGCCGCGAGGGGCCGATCCGGATGCGCGTCCGGACCTGACCCCTTTGGGCTGAACGATCAGGCCGCGACGCGGTCGGCCCATTCCGGCTTGGCCGACGACAGGCGCCGGGCGAGGCGGCGCAGCAGCGTGTCGAGCTCGGCCTTGCCCTCG
>SKZP01000341.1 GCA_007127275.1 Planctomycetota bacterium | reverse complement strand
GAAGTAAGTGACCCAGTTGCGTTGCGAGCAGGCCGAGTCGCAACGAAGGCAAGCACCGCAGGCGTGGCCCTTGTCACATCGAGGAGCGCAGTCGAGCCCGAGGAAGCGAGTCGGTCGCGCAGCAGCAAATGGGTCACGCCGTTGTGCCACAGGGGCGAGCGCAGGGCGTCTGCCGTCACCCCTGCGAGACGCATTCGCGACGTCACGTGTTCCGCCACGCGAGGCTGGCACCCGGCGCTCGCCGAGTTTGCCCGCAGTCTTCGCCCGTGGGTTGCACGCGAATCACGGTTCGACTGTTCAGTCCGCTTCTTCTTCGGCCTTTTTGTACTTGGCGATCACCTGCTGGGCGATCTGGTCGGGGACGAGGTCTGTAGTGGCTGAAGGACATCGTGAAGAAGCCTTCGCCGCCGGTGACCGACTGTAGCGTTTGGCTGTAGGTCTGCACCTCGGCAAGCGGGGCGTGGGCGCGCAGCGTGGTGAAGGCCCCTTCCTGGGTTTGGTCTTGGACGTGGCCGCGGCGCTGGCCGGACATGTCGGAGAGGATGTCGCCGACAGCCTCGGTCGGCACCGTCACCGAAATCTCCATTACGCCTCGATAGCATAGAGCGAACAATAGAAAATCTTTGAGCTGGATTGACATGACAGCGGGGGGGGTAGAATCGAGATCCCCCTCGGGAATTCACTTTTCAAGGAGGTGACTTATGCAAAGCAACGTCCTCCGTTTCGGTCTCTTCGTAGTGGGACTTGCACTTCTCGCGACTGTCGCGTTCGGAGACGACCACCAACCGCCCGGTCATAGTGGCAATGAGCTCAAACTGCCCAAGGACAACGAGACGAACGTCGAACTCAGCCACAATCCAATGGATGACGCGTACGCCTACATCAAAAATAACTCGGGGGAATCTGCTCGATACATTCAGATCGAACTAAAAAAGACGGATGGCGACGATGAAGACGTCCTTGACGATTTCCACGCTCACCGGCTGACGGTCAACGGTGTAATAGTTGAACAAGCCAGCGGTGAGAAAAAACAAATCCTCGACCCTCAGCAACCCGAGGAAGAACGTCAGGCACTGGTGGCCGGCGAACGCGGCCTACGGGGCGGAGAAAAAGAAAAAGAGACTGTATGCATCGCGCTAACGCAGTTTATCAGCGACTGCGAAGTTGTAGAACTCGACCTCAAGCTTGAGATTCGTGAGCAACCGCCGGGAGAATTTGCGGAAACGCAGGAGACACCGCTCCACTTCAACATTCGTCTTAAGGACAGCAACGCAGCGGTCATTCCACCCGAAGAAAACGGGGAGAAACTTCCAGAGGCGGATCCGGGCGGGCCTGACGGGCAAAAGTACTCCGACGCCTTCGAGGCGTGGGAAATCGAGTTGGAGCCGATTTCGGTTGATCCCGCGGAGACCCCCGGGGTCGTCCCGGCTCCCGATTTGGTCCATGGTGAGTTGACCAGTCGCTTCCGCGCCGGGGTGTTGGAGTTCGTGCCGCTTGCGGACGCCGCGTTCGAAATCGACTTTCCGGAGGTGCTTGCCATCGATCGCAACGGCGAGCTTGTCGATGATGCTGAGCGAATCGAGTTTGGCGATGTCTCGTTGATCAACGGCCGGGCCCAGGTCGACATTCTACACCGCGACCCGGACGATCCGACACCGCTAGCGATCGTGGTGCGCGACTTGATGATCAACGTCCCGCAACTCACCGCTGACCAAGTACTCGGTTACAGTTCCGGAGGGAATGCCACGCACGGCAGTCGGTATAGTGTCGCCCGGCTTGTCACCACCGGTACGCCCAGTGGCGCAGTCGAGTTCAGCCGTGCGATCGGCGACGACGGAGACCCGCCGCTAAACCTTGGCCCCGCTCCGTATATTGTGCGCCACTTCGACGGCGAGCCTGTTAATGGGTACACGGAAGGAATCGTCCTTGAAGAGTCGGCACCGGGGCTGTTTTCGTCCGGGTCGATCGTCTATCGCCCGCTTGATGCGTTTGACATCGTCTCGGACGAAGAGACGCATGTCTACATGCTCGATGCCGAAACCGACGAAGATTTGCCGGACGCGTTCGATGGCGTATCGGTCAGTTCGATGCCAGACGGCGGCGCGAAGCTGACGCTCGGGCAGCGGAGTACGCCTAGTCGCCTCAAGATTGTCGTCGCAAACTTGAAGCTAGACCTCGGCACGGCTCCGTTCGACTATCGTGACAACGCGCGTCTCGGGGTAGGCGGCAACGCAATGCCCGGCGTTGCACCGCGCAGCTTCGTCCTCGCCGAAGGTGCACCGATGCGCGACGGCGACGAACCGCGCATCCTACGCCTCGAACCGATCGAGGGGATTCCGTGGACGGAAGTTGCTGGCTTCTAGAACCGGCAATCGACGCATCGATCCAAACCAAAGCCCACGGACGAAGTCGTCCGCGGGCTTTTCACTTGTGAAAAAGCTCTCGGCTCACCTTCTGGATTGTGACCCGCCCGCGTGGTCAGTCCGCCTCTTCTTCGGTCTTCTTGTACTTGGCGATCACCTGCTGGGCGATCTGGTCGGGGACGAGGTCGTAGTGGCTGAAGGACATCGTGAAGAAACCTTCGCCGCCGGTGACTGACTGCAGCGTCTGGCTGTAAGTCTGCACTTCGGCGAGCGGGGCGTGGGCGCGCAGCGTCGTGAAGGCGCCTTCTTGGGTTTGGTCCTGGACGTGGCCGCGGCGCTGGCCGGACATGTCGGAGAGGATGTCGCCGACGGCCTCGGTCGGCACGGTGACCTGCATCTCCATGTACGGCTCCATCAGCCGCGGCTTGCACTTCGGAAAGATCTCCTTCAGCGCATCGCGGCCGGCTTTCTGGAAGGCGCGGTCCTTCGAGTCGACGGGGTGGGTCTTGCCGTCGTAGAGCTTCGCCTTGATGTCGACGACGGGGAAGCCGGCGAGCACGCCCGCGGCGCACTGCTCCCGCAGCCCCTTATCTACCGCGGGGATGAATTGGCGGTCGATCGCGCCGCCGACGATCGCGTCGATGAACTCAAAGCCCGCACCCCGCTCGTTCGGCGAGATCTCGATATGCACCTCGGCGAACTCGCCGGCGCCGCCGGACTGCTTCTTGTGGCGGTAGCTGCCGCTGGCGGTGGCGGTGCAGGTTTCCTGATACGGCACCTTGGGGAGCTGATAGTCGACCTCGGCCTTGTAGCGCGCCTTGAGCCGTTCAATCTTGATGCCGAGGTTCAACTCGCTCATCCCACTGATGACCCGTTCCTTGGTGATCGGGTCGACGCGGT
>SKZP01000473.1 GCA_007127275.1 Planctomycetota bacterium | reverse complement strand
TGCACTTCGGGCAGTGGCGCTCGTCCGGGCCGGGCGTTGTCTTGCGCGGCTCTCCCTGGCGCTGCGACTCGGCGGCGGCCGGGGCCGTTCCGAAAAGGCCGGGGCTCGGCGGCGCGGCGACCGGCGGCTCGGGCGCCGGGGTCGGCGGCGGTGCGGGGCCAAGGTCGGTGCTCGAGCCCCGCATCGCGGGCATGCGGTCGGATTCGCCCGCTTCCAAGTCGTCCGCGTCCAACGCATCAACCACCGACTGCGGGATCTTTCCCTCGTCCGACGCAATCAAGTCATCCGCGTCGAACGTCTCCACCGGAGCCTCATCCGCCGCGGGCGCCACCTCATCCGGCATATCCCAATTGCCCGTCGAGGGCTCGACGACCAACGCATCCGGCTCAGTACCTTGCGCCGCCCATGCCTCCGCTGGCTGCGCGCCACCCGTGGCCGGCGGAGGCGGCGGTGGCGGTGGCACGCTGCCGAGATCCTCCAAACTCGGAAGCCTAAGGATACCGTCGCAACTCTTGCACTTCACCCGCTTGCCGGCGAGCTTGTCGGCAGCTTTGCCCTGGTATCCGCAACTCTCGCACGTATAAGGTATCGGCATGACTCAAACATTTCGCAAATCAACTGCCGGCGGAGGTGCAACGCCAACATCCGAGTGTCGAAAGTATAGACGCCCCGTACCGCGAGCGCCAGTTGAAACGTCCCAACCCGCGCATCCCACAGGTGGGGTATTGCGAGTTTCCGACACCCACGTCCGTGGCTCGACCCACGGGCCGCGACCTGTGGGCTTGGTCAAGACTTCCCCACCTGCGGGAAGCACGGCGTCCCGACCCGTGCATCGGTGCAGCCGGCACTTGTTGCAGGAAAAATGTTTGGTCGGAACCACGTACGTAGGGCGGAGCTCCTTGCCTGCCCAGGGAAAGCCACAGTCGAACGGCCCTGCGCAAATTCCAGGCGTGCCCCCCGAATATGAAGGTGTGCGCGGATACCACGGCCGACGCGCACATTGGGCGGGCACGGAGGCGCCCTAAGAATTCGTGGTTGGTCGCTCTGCTTTCGAGTTCGTCCACCGCCTCCTAAGCAAGAGTCGGACGTTCCGGCCGGCGCTCTAAACCCCTTGTCAAATGGGATTCGTAATCAGCCCACGGGCTGCGGCCCGTGGGTCGCTCTGGAAATCCACCCACGGGCCGCAGCCCGTGGGCTTGGAAAACTACGAATCCCAAACACGACGGGGTTTGGTGTTGTGTGATGGCGAAATCTTCGGGTCGAGCACCTACGCTCGACTGTGCTTCGTTGTCGTCGGTTGCGCTGCGCAACGTGCCAAATGGCGCGCCTGTGCTGCTGCTCACCGTCCTCCGGCTTGCACACGCTTCCCTCGGTGACGCTCGACCCGACGTTTTCGCCATCACACAACACTAGCCGCCGCGACGACGGTCGCTCTCCTTGAGCGGGGCTGCTTCCCGCCGCACGAATACCGGCCGGCGCTCCTTGAGCAACTCGAACCGAAACTCGTGGCCGTACAACGGCTCGCCGTCGGCGTTGACCTGCATCCCTTCCGGGCACGTCAACTCAACCCACGGCACCTGCAGGTACTGCACGTAATCCGACTCGACGTCCGCAAGAATGAACAATTCGGCGAGCATCTGCGGAAACTCGTCCGGCGGCACATCCGGCACAAGCCCCAAATCAAGCAGCCCGTCATTGAGCAACGCCTTGGGGGCCGCCTGGTAGCCGCCGCCGGCGTAGCGGCCGTTGGCAACAACGAAAAAGAGCATCTGGCCCTGCCACTGCCACTGCGGGGTGCGGATCTCGGCCGTGTGTTCAATGTCGTGGAAGAGCTTCTGGAAGCCGACGAGCGAGTAGGCGAAGGCGCCGAGCATCTCCTTGTAAAGGCGCGGCGTTTCCGTCGTCGCTTCAGCGGAGATGCCTCCGCTTGCCACGTTGAGAAACAAGCGGTCGTTGACCGAGCCGACGTCGAGCGGCACCGGCTGTGCTTCGGCCATGAAGAGCAAACGTTCGCGCAACGTACCCTCGAAAAGGCCGGTGGCGCGCGCAAAGTCGTTCGCCGTACCGTAGGGCAGTATGCCAAGCGCGACCTCGCCGCGGCCGGAAGCGTGCAACCCGTTGAGCGTTTCGTTTACTGTGCCGTCACCCCCGGCGGCGACAACCACGTCCGCGCCGGAGTCCGCCGCCAGGCGCGCGAGGCGCACCGCTTGCGTGGGCTCCCAAATGGGGCAGACCTCGACCGCATGGCCGCGGGCGCGAACCTCGTCGACTGTGGCGCGCAGCACCTCGTCGGCGAGCGCTTTCTTGTTGAGCAACAGCCACAGAGTGCGCGGCCGTGCACCGACACGTGCAAACTGGCTCGGCGTTGGCGTTTCCTCCTGCGGCATCGGTCGGCAGCTCCTGTGCACCGCGCGGCAGGCACCGCAGCATGTCTTCGTTGCGCAACGGTGTGCCCACAATACGTGGGAACCCGCAGCGTTCATTGCTCATTCCGTGAATACGAATGCGACCCGTTGCTTCAACCTCCGAGCGTGCCGGGTTCGGCGCAAAAAGTCGAGAGGATGGAAGGGGGGAATGCGCCGCACTGTTGCGACTGGGGACCGCGCCCTGCGACGGAGTACCTCCATGAACGACGCACGCCAGCCACGCCCATGCCGGACGCTGATCCCCCCGCGAGCCGCGGCGCCGACCCGGGGGCCACGACTCGTAGCGGTCGGCTTCGCCCTGTGTGTCTTCCTCTCCGGGATGTTGATTGGCTGCGCCTACCCCGGCTACTCGCGCAACCCCGCATTGCGTGAACGGCCCAAGGCACACCCGCCCCCGGCGTCGCAACAACACCGCCAGCACGCACCCGACAACGAGCACGCGGAACCGAAACCCCCGGATCACGACACAGGCGGCGACTCGCGCGCGCCACAGCTTCCCCGACGTGCGATTCATCGCACCTTTCCCAACGAGCCCGGTCACGCCTTTTTCGGCGAGGCCACCAGACCCGACGACTTCTCGGAGGAATTGCTCGACGAGGCGCGCAACCGCTTGGCGGAGTTGCTCTACGCCGTCGCCGGCCTCGCCGTTCAGCGAATCCGCGAGCGCCTCGGCGAGCACGGTGACTGGGCCTGGACCGAGCGCCTCGGCATTGTGGTGCGCAACCTCGTCCGAGAAGCGCCGCGTGTTTGGTCCTTCCGCGCCGGCCGCAACAGCACTGTTGTTGTCGAGGTGCGTTACCACACGGTGCTTGAGGCGCTGCTCGACGAGTTCGCGCTGGAG
>SKZP01000430.1 GCA_007127275.1 Planctomycetota bacterium | reverse complement strand
CTGCTCGAGCTCGCCGGGCGCCCCGCCTTGCAGGCACTGCAAGAGATGGTCAGCGAGGCCAGTGAAGACGAACAGGACCTCATGCAGCAGGGCGTCTTCATTGGCAAGGTGATTGACGAGCAGAAGCCGGACTTCAAGCGAGGCGACTTCCTCATCCTCAACGTCGTCGGCGTCGAGCCCAGTAGCGGCGCACTCGCCGTGGCGGGCAAGCTGCGTACCGGTCAGACGGTGCAGTTCCACGTGCGCGACGCTGACGCCGCTGACGAAGACCTGCGAGAAATGTTCGCGCCCTACATGAACGGTGCGACGCCAGCGGCGAAAGGCGCACTGATCATCAGTTGCAACGGCCGTGGCACGCGCCTGTTTCCGCAAGCCGACCACGACATTGGCGTGTTGCGCGAGCTTTGCGGCCCGGTGCCCGCGGCTGGCTTCTTCGCCGCTGGAGAGATTGGCCCCGTCGGCGGGCGCAGTTTCCTGCACGGCTACACCGCCGCGGTGGCGCTGTTCAATCCGAAGTGGGAGGAGTGATCAGCAAGTCGGCCCCCAAGCGCAACTTCTGCACGAGATCCGCAAAAAAGTTCGCTCGTTGCAAGAGCATGTCGGCTACCGCGGTTGCTCTACCGCGAAGTCGCGTCGCTGACCGCACCCTTCGCGACACCGAAACCGAGAAAACCTTCGAGCCAACGGACGACTACGACGACGCCCCCAATCCCACAGAGCTGTAATACGGGAAGACGTCGTGTTCCCCACGCATTTCCGTCCGTGCATTCCCCCCGTTGTGAAACGGTCGCATCTCCAGGCCCACGGACTTCGCCCGTGGGTCGCGGTTTTGTGCTCCGCCCGTGCGTTGCATCCTTTCCGGACTTCGACCCAGGGGCGAAGCCCGTGGGCTTGGCAGAACATCTTCACAAATTGGAGGTACAACGCAGCGTTGGCGGCGCCGGGGTGGCATCCTACGGCGTTGCGCGGTATATGTATGGAGCGCCACCATACTGTTCCCTCGTAGACTCCCCGCCCTCGTCTCATTTGCCGTTGGCCGACGTTCCGCATTGAAGGAGGCACCGTGAAGTACTGCATTCTCGGCGATATCCATGGCAACCTCGAAGCGCTGCAAGCGGCGGTTGACTTTGCGGAGTCGCAAGGGGCCGAGCGATATATCTGCGTGGGGGATGTCGTCGGCTACGGCGCCAATCCGAAGGATTGCATCCGCGTGCTTCGCGAGCTCGAAGCGCCGACGGTGGCGGGAAACCACGACTACGCGGTGACCGGCAAGCTCGACGTTGAGTTCTTCAACTCCTACGCCAAGTCGGCCGTGCTCTGGACCCGCGAGCAAATGGACGAAGAGGAGATGACCTGGCTCAAGTCGCTTCGGCTTGTGCAGATCATTGACGAGTACGTCACCCTCGTGCACGGAAGCCTCAACTTCCCCGACATGTTCGACTACATCCAGACAAGCTACGACGCGTATCTTTCCCTGGAAGCGCTGAAGACGAAGGTGTGTTTCCTCGGGCATAGCCACGTGCCGGTGAGCTTCTTCTCCGGCCCGGCAGTGAGCTACTCGTTGAGCCACGAGATTGACCTCAATGGCTTCGACAAGGCGCTGATCAACGTCGGTTCGGTGGGCCAGCCGCGCGACGAGAACCCCAAGGCGGCCGTGGCCATGTACGACACGGAAACGCAGATTGTCAACTTGACGCGTTTGGACTACGATATTGAGAAGGCGGCCAACAAGATCATTGCCGCCGGATTGCCCGAGATTCTCGCCGAGCGCTTGCACCACGGCCGGTAGCACGCAGCACGGCGAGCCGCCCCGCGGTCATATGTGCCGCCGAGAAAAGGAGAGGGCCGATGGAACTCGCTCGCCTGCGTACCGTGCTGCTGCTGGCCCTGGGGACGGCATTGATTCCGCTGATTGGGGCGGCGGCAACCGCCTCCGAACACCACGGCCCCGACTCGGCCCTCGTTCGTGCCGAAAGCCACCCCGAGGTGGCAATGCCGATTGAACTGCCGGCGCCGCAGGCGGAGAATGAAGACGGCGAAACGAGCGACGAGGCGCGACGCCCCGAGGTGCGCGGCGAAGAGAACATGTTGATGGGCTCGGCGGCAATCAACGACCAGGCCCGAGAAGCCATTCGTGGCGCCTTGCGCTTCATTGTCGCCAACCAGGACGAGGAAACCGGCCGTATCTCCAACCGCGGCCAACAACGTTACGCCATCTCCGTCACCGCCCTCGGTGGCCTCGCCATGCTCGCCAGTGGCTCCACCCCAGGACGGGGCCCGTATGGCCGCAACATTGAGCTTGCCGTCGAGTATCTGCTGAGCGTGCAAGGTCGGATTGGCTACTTTCACACCACGGGAGATCATTCCCGCATTCACGGCCACGGCTACGCCACGCAGTTTCTCGCACACACCTACGGAATGCTCCGCGACGGGGACTTGCGCGACAACTTGCGCCGCGCGCTGACACGAGCGGTGCGACTCACCGAGGAGTCGCAGACTGACCTCGGCGGCTGGGGCTACACGCCGGACGACCGCCACTTTGACGAGGCCTCGACGACGGTCACGCAGATCCAGGCGCTCCGGGCCTGCCGCGACGCCGGAATCAAGGTCAACGAACGGGTGATCGACCGTGCCATTCAGTACGTGCACAACAGCGCCGTGGCCATTGACTGGGTCGACCAGGACGGCGTAACCCGCCAGGGCTACAACTTCGTCTACTCGCTGCGCTGGAACTCGAGCCGCGTCTCCTTCCCGCTGACCGCCGCGGCCATCTCGGTGCTTCACGGCGCCGGCGCCTACGAGGGCCGCATCCTGCAGGGCGGGCTCGACTGGATCTTCCACTTCTTCTTGGGGCGCACCGACGTCGGTGACACGAGTTGGTACGACCGCTGGTTCTACTACGGCCACTTCTACGCCGCCCAGGCGATGTATCAGGCGCCGGATGAGAGCTACTGGAACGAATACTACCCACGTATTCGCGACGTGCTGCTCGACCGTGCCCAATCCCGCGAGGTGCGGCTTGGCGACGGCAGCACCGAGACACACTACACCTGGTCCAGCAACTACGGAGAAGTCTACGCCGCCGCCATCAGCGCGCTCGTCTTGCAAGTGCCGCGCGGCTACCTACCCCTTTTCCAGCGCTAAGGAAGTGTCAAAAGCTTGAACCAGTGCAATCCGGATTCGTAATTCCACCAAGCCCACCGGCTGCGGCCCGTGGGTGGATCTCCAGTTCGACCCACGGGCCGCGGCCCGTCGGTCTTCCGGATGCCAAACG
>SKZP01000354.1 GCA_007127275.1 Planctomycetota bacterium | reverse complement strand
CTTTCGTACCGCCGAGTGGCTCCACGGCGCGCAAGGTATTTTCCAGCGCCGTGACGACACTCTGGTTCTCGAAGACCTCCTCGTCGTAGAAGGCCATGTCGCCGGCAATGCTGCGGATGGTCTGCTCGTCGAGAATGGCCGTGGCCGGCTGGCGCACGAACGCGGACTGCAACCGCGGGAACCAGTCGGCAATGTTCCACGAATGCTGAAACTCACGCGGCGAAGGGGCCGAGGGAATGTGGCGGCTCCACAGCCTCTCGCTGGCCGCGTGGTGGTAGCGCACTGGCAACGGCGGCTTGTCGAACCATACGAACGGTTGTTGCGTCGAGGCAAGCGAGTCGGCGACCTGCTCCACTTCGGTGAAGCGCACGAAAGAAACCGCCATGCCGAGCAGCCGGCAGGCGACGCGCCAAAAGGCGTGGTGCGTCTGAAAGTAGTGCTGGTACAGGTCGACGGCCTCACCCGGCGGGCGCGGGTCGAACACCGCCACCAGATGCACCCCGGTTTCGTCGCGAACGGTCATCACGCAAGCCCGGCCAAGCAAACGCGGCACAGTGCCGCAACTACGGGAGAGAGTCGCTCGTCGCTGTTGGCTGGTGAAAGAGCCACAGTGGCAGTCACTTCACGTCGACGTCGAGAAAACCCGAGGAGAGGATGTGCGAGTCGGGACACCCCTGGAAAAAGTGTAGCGGATCCGAGGCCGCGTGGCGAGTCACGGCAGCGGGCGGCGAAACTCGCGGGCGAGAAGTCCGAAAAGGTCGTCGTCGCACGGCGTGCCGTCGCGCCAGACCGACTCGCGAATCACCCCTTCGTGGACGAAGCCGAGGCGCTCAAGCAACGGGCGAACTCGGGGATGTCCGGCCGGCGCACGCACCGTGGCGCGGTGCAAACCTCGCTGGGCAAACAAGTGCTCAAGCACCGCCGCGAGGCTGCGCGTCATGATGCCGCGACCGCACGCGTCGCGCACGAGCCAGAAGTGCACCTGCGCCTTGCGGTGCGCCACGTCCAGCTTGCTCGTCCAGATGACCCCGGCAAGCTCGCCCCCTCGCCAGACGGTCGCGGCAAAGCCGGCCCCTCTCGCCATCTCCGCGGCGCGCTCGGCGAGCCACGCCTGCGGCGTCGCCAGAACATGATCCGGAAGCCACGGCAGCAAGTGCTCGCGGTTCGCCGCTACGGCGTGCGCCAACGCCTCGGCGTCGGCGAGATCCGCCGGGCGCAACGAATGCGTGTCGTCGAGGCGGTACTCAAACATGCGCCTGCATCCTCGTCGCTCCCCCAACCACCTCGTCGCCAAGGCGTGCGCGCAACTGCGCCACCCGCTCCGCCAGCGTCGCAGCATCCTCGGCGCATACCGTGACGTGACCGAGTTTGCGGCCGGGGCGCGGCGTCTTGTCGTAGAGATGCAGATGCGCCCCAGGAATGTGCAACACCGCTTCGCGGCTCGGGACCTTTCCAATCAGGTTGTGCATCTCGCTAACGCCGCGTGGCGCCGTGGAGCCGAGTGGCAGGCCGAGCACGGCCCGGACGTGATTCTCGAACTGGCTCGTCTCCGCTCCCTCAATGCTCCAGTGGCCGCTGTTGTGTACCCGCGGCGCAATCTCGTTGACTGCGAGGCCGCCGTCGGCCAACTCGAAGCACTCCACGGCAATGACGCCGACGTAGTCGAGCCCCTCGAGCACACGTTGCACCACCTGCTCCGCTTGCGCTTGCGTCGCCGCGGACACCCCCGGCGCGGGGGCGAGCGAACGGCGCAGGATGCCGGCCTCGTGGTAGTTCTCGACGAGCGGATACCGCACCGTGGTGCCGTCACGGCCGCGTACGGCCAGGATGGAAAGCTCGCGACGAAATGGCACCGCCGCCTCGGCGACGGCCGCCGAGCAACCTAGCTGCGTGAATGCCGCCGCGGCGTCGTGCACCTCTCGCACCCAGACCTGGCCCTTGCCGTCGTAGCCGAACCGCGCACTCTTCAGCACCAGCGGAATGCCCAGCTCTTGCGCGGCGTCGGTCGCCTCCTCCGGTGTGCACACGGCTGCGAACGTCGCGGTGGGCACGCCGACCTCGCGTAGAAATCCTTTCTCGGCGAGGCGGTCACTGGCCACGGCCAACGCCCGCGGGGACGGATACACCGGCAGCCGCTCCGCCAGCGCTGCCGACGCCTCGGCCGGCACGTTCTCGAACTCGCACGTCACCACGTCCAGCCCCTCGGCAAAGCGCGTCAGCGCCGTGGAATCCGTGTACGAAGCGACGTGCATCTGCGCGGCCACCGCCGCGGGACTCTCCTTCTTCTCGTCCAAACAGCGCACGGAGACGCCCAGCGGCGCCGCCGCAAGCGCAAGCATCCGTCCCAACTGTCCGCCCCCCAGAATGCCGAGCCGCATCCGCCTTCTCCGCTGCTGCTCCGTAGAGTCGTCTTCTCTCATCCGCTCGTACCGCGGCGTGTCGTGGCTCAAGCTACGGACGTCCACCGCAGTTCGCCCAGGCTTCACTCACATTGCGCCTTCTCGCCGCGGGCAAATCCAGCCCCTCATCCGGGGTTTCCGGGGGAGGCGCTACGCCGCGCTCCTCGCCGACGATCTCGTCCACGGAAGCGCCGTCTTTTACCGTGTCGCCAGCGGCGCGGCAACCGCACGCCGGATCAGAACCTGTGGCTGGCCGGCACACGCCTCTGGTTCTCGCTGCTCGAAGAAAACGACGAGGCGGACCTGCACCTCGGCGTCAGCGCCAATCAGTGGATCCTCAATAACAGCGAGTTCCCCTTCCGCAGTCGCGCGGCCATTCTCGTCGAGCCGGGGACGCATCCCTTGCAGCGCGTCTACGACGAGAATGCCGTGCGAGTACTGCGCGGCGAAACGCCGTGCTTCCGTGAGTCGCCTCGCAGGACTGGCGCCTGGCGCTCGCCTTGTCTCGTGAACACGTAACGGCATTCGGGCTGCCGCCCTGGGTTTCCGGGCGTGCGCGCGGTGCACGGCACGCGCGGTTGCCCTGTCGCGGCCCGCGGCGTACAACGCGGACGTTTTGATTCGACGCAGTCAACGGCGTCTTTGCGCAGGGGGCGGAGTAGGTCCGGATGAGCAGCAGCGAAGCAATCACGCTGATTGGCATTGACCTCGGGACGACGAACTCCGCGGTGGCTTGGCTCGACCGGCGGGTACTGCGCGGCGCGGCCCCCAAGGAGTTGCGCGTGCAGCACATGCCGCAACTCGTCGGCTTCGGCCGGGTCGACGACGACGACACACTGCCGTCGTTTCTCTTTCTCGACTCGGCACACGAGGCGG
>SKZP01000692.1 GCA_007127275.1 Planctomycetota bacterium | reverse complement strand
CTCCTGCGCTAGACGTCAGTGCACACAATGCTCACGTGGGGGTACGCAGGGTCGGCCTCGCGTCCGGCTACGAATTGCGCGTTCGGTCACGGGGGGCGCAGTACCGCTTACGGTTCGCGGACACCGCTGTAGATGTTGCGGTTGGCGTTGCGGGCCTCTTGCGCACTCTTACGGAACAGCTCGCGGATCGCCTCGTTTTTCTCATGGTCCAACGGCGCGAGCTTTCCGTCTTCGCCGACGCGGGCGAAGTGCAGCGAGGAAATGTCCTCTTCGCGGGCGAGGCCGTTGGCGAGCAACAGGGCGTTCGCGCTCAAGGCGCCGCCTTGTTGGTGCTCCGGATTGGGCACGAGCATGTTGACGTGCCAGACATCGTCGGTGTAGCGCGTTCCCTCCTTATAGCTAAAGCGCACAATCTGGTGGCCGACGAGGGATTGCAACCAGCGGCGCGCCTTGCGGTAGTACGGCTCTCCCTGGCGCGGAGCGCGCACGCCGTGCAGCTTGAGCGTTTGACCGCTGCTCAGGCGCAGCGTATCCCCGCTGATTACCTGCACGTTGCCAATCGGCGGCAGCGGATCGTCCGGCTGCGGCTCCCGTCGCTCGGCGGCTTGCGATGGCTCGGCCGAATAGCCGGTATAGACGACTTCCTCGCTCGTCGTACATCCCGTCGCACCGCCGCCGGCCAACAGCCACAGGGCAAGGATGCCGGCCCCGACGACGGAGCCGCGTCGCAGTGAAAACAACGGCGTGACGGAGGGTTGCCTGCGCGTCATGGTCCTGGGGCGGTTGCGGGTCATCGTTTCTCCTTCGCCGAGACTCCAGTTGGTGGCGCGGAGTTTGGCGGGCTCGCCACGCCAGGCACGCAAGGGACGTGCGTGGCGGGATCCTGCATGCGTGGCCGCTTCTTTTCAACGGCCCGAGCGGCGCCCCGTTGGCTCGGCGAGATACGGAAGCCGTTCCGCGAAGCGCACGTACGCCCAGCGACGCCGTCGGGACGCTTGACGGAAATCGGACGTTCGCCCTCCACTCGCCGTCTGCGCTACCGCAAGCGAAACGTACCCGAAGCCCTGTCAGTCGGCAATCGTGAGCGGGAAATAGTCGTGATCCATGAGTTGCTCTTGCAAGCGGTCTTGAGCGGCCTCGATCCACTCTTTCGTTTTCCCCGTCGGACGGTCGAGCGTGTAGGCGAAGATTACGCGGCGGTAGGGGTAGTCGCCAGAGGCGACGTGCTCTTCGACGGGGCGAAAGTGTTGCGCGCGCTCATGCTCGGCGACGGGCAGGACGCGAACGACGTCCTGGTGCGAGGCGAGCGAGCCGATGCCGATGGCGCCCGAGTTGTCCCCGCTTTGGCGGATCGCCCGGGCAATGTCGGCCGACGAGTCGGCGAAGCGGACGTCGCCGCTGAGGCGAATGTCGGGAAACATTTCGTTGACCACGTAGCTGTAGGTGTCCGAGCCGAGCCGTGGCAGATACGGCGTAATCCGTCGGTCGGGACCGCCGAGTTCGTTCCAATTGGTGATCTCGCCTTCGTAGATGCTGCGCAACTGCTCGTGATCGATCCGTTCCACGCGGTTGCCTTCGCGCACGTACACGGCAAGCACGTCGATCGCCAAGGGATAGGCCAGCGGGGCTCGGTGCAAGCGTTCGACGACGCGCAACGTTTCATCGCGCGTCAGTGGCGAGGCGGTGAGAACGAAATCGGCCTCGCCGTTGAGAAAGGGGCGCACACGTGGCGCGTCGTCGAGCCGGCGAGGTTGCACGGAGGTGGCGGGAATCTCTTCACCGACAAGTTCCGCCAAGCGGATGGCCGCGGGGTCGGCGACCATGCGCAGGCGAATCTCTTCGTCGGCCGTTTCGTCTATCTCGTCGCCCGCGACCTCGCCGTCTTCCTCGTCGCGCACCTCGCCGTTCGCTTCTCCCTCTTCTTCGTCGTTGCCGTTTTCTGCGTCGCTATCCCCGGGCGCCTCGTCGTTCCCTTCTTCAATTGCGTCGCCCGGTGCCTCCTCGTTGTCGTTGTCGGCCAGCGCAGCGGGCATGGAGCCGCTGATCGCCATGCCGATCAAGAAGAGGCCTGCGCCGAGCAACGACAGCCACGCTACGTTTCCGTGTCCGCGCACCATCGGATGTTCCTCGCTGAATCGGATCGAATACGGGAAAGACCGCTGTTCGCAAACCGGGGCTGACGGCGAACAGGCAGCAACGTCCAGAAGTGCCAAAAGCATAGCACACACCTCCGGCAAGAGATAGTCGAACCTGACGGCCCGTGCCACTCCGAGTTGTCGAGAACATGGCCTTCAAGCCGCTCGCATCTCGTGAGCCGACCTCGAGGTCCCGGCGTGCGTGCGTGGGGGTGCGTATGCTTCCTTGTCATACGAGCCTTTATGATTTCTAATTCGCAGCCTTGGTTCTTCAGATGTTTCTCTTTCCCGTGGCTCGCCATGAACCTCGAAGGTGCGACCGTTGCCGTGACCGGGGCGACCGGCTTCTTGGGAAGCTACATCACGCGGGCGCTCTTGGCGGCCGGTTGCCGCGTTCGGGGGGTGGTGCGCAATCCGGAAAAGGCGCCATTCTTGTGGGACGAAGGGGCGGAGCCGCAGCAGGCGGATCTTTTTGAGCGGGAGCGCCTTTGCGAGGCCTTTCGTGGCGCCGATGCCATTGTCTCCAACGCCGCGCTGTTCTCCGTCTCCAAGTTGGGGAACAAGCACTGGGACGAGAACTACCGCGCCAACCTCGATGGCACCGAAAACGTCTACCGTGCCGCCGCCGAGGCCGGGGTTGCGCGGGTCGTGCAGATCAGCACCTTCGGCGTGTACCGCTGGTCGCTCAACCGCAAGCTGAAAGAGGACTCTCCGCAACTCGACGGCGAAAAGCGCGAAGGGGGCGCGTACCGGGCCACGAAGCAACTCTCCGAGCGCCTCGCCTGGAAGCTTGCCGAGGAACTCGACTTGAAGCTCACCGCGTTGCGGCCGAGCGCCATCTACGGAGCCCGCGACCCGAATACGACCGCGATGACGGCACGCATCATCAACCGGGCGCACTACTCGCCGGTTTTGCCGGTGCCGTGGTTCTGCCTGCCGCTGGTGTATGCCGGGGATGTCGCCGACGCCATGGTCGCCGCCCTGCGTGAGGAGGCGAGCGTTGGCGAGGCCTACAATGTCGGAGGCGGCAAGCAGACGTGGCTGAAGTTCCTTGCGGTGTGGAAGCGCGTCGGCGGCTTCACCACGCCGCTCTTGCTCCCCATGCCCAATCCGATTCCCGTGCCGTGGAAGTTCGGCTTCTACCTT
>SKZP01000102.1 GCA_007127275.1 Planctomycetota bacterium | reverse complement strand
CTCGGCGTGCCGTTGCTCGCACTGCGGCCCGCTTCGTCGGACGGCACCGCCCCGACCGGCTCGCGCGGCTCCGTGCATCCCGAAGCGGCCACGGCAAGCGCGGCGGCAACGACCAAACTGTAACGAAGCGGCGACGACATCATGTGAGGTCCTTTCAGGCGGAAGTATGCATGCTACGACGACTCGACGGCGTCGGCGCTTCCACCCCTTCCCTAAGACCTTCCCTTTCCGGTTTCAACCTCCGGCACCCACCGGACTCGTTCGTTTCGTTTAAAGATTGCCTGCACGAGGACGGCTGGCACGGGCGGGTGCCCAAACCGCGGTGGGGCTTGCGCCGTGTTTTCGGCACGGCAATCATTCTCTTGAGTTGTTTCTGTGCGGGGAGGTTCACGCAACTCGGTAACTTCTTCCATTTTTCCGACATGATCACCCTCGACCAACCGGAATGGCTTTGGCTGTTGTTGCCCGCAGCCCTCGTGTTCGTGCTGCTAGCGTGGCATGAGCGGCGCCTACGGCCCGCAGTCCTCGCCTGGAGCCGGGCCCTCGTGCGGACGGCGCTGACTGCCGCGTTGCTGTTTGTCCTTGCTGCACCGACGACCGAGCACGCGCATTCGGAAACGGGATCCGACGACAGCGACGACGAAGAACTTGTCGACGAGTCCGAGGCCACCGAAGCGTTTCGCACGCTCGTCTACGTCGCGCCGGCGGATTGGCATTCTCTTGCGGAGGTGCGCGCACATGTGTTGCAGATTGTCGGCGACGAGGCGGAGTCTACACGCGTGTGGCTGCGCGGAGCCGACGCCGTAGACGAGGTGGCGCTCGAGGATACCTGGGAGGCTTTTCCCGGCGCAGCCGCGGAACCCCTGCGCGGACTCGTCGCCGACGTGGCGCCGGAGGCTTCCGAAGCTGAGCATCAGCGGCGCGAGTTGGTCGTCGTATCCGCACAGCCGCCCTCGCAACGGCAAGTGCAACTGCTCGAAGAAGCGGGCTGGCGCTGGCAGTGGCAGCCGCTGCCGGCGCGCAGCCTTGCGGCAAACCCGGTGCTTGCGCCACTGACCGTTGAACCGAACGAGCCGGAACTCGGCACGCCGATCACGGTGCGCGCAGAACTTTGGTTGCCGCTTGCGACGTGGCAGCGCGCGGCATCCGAGGCCAACGGCGAGACGGCGCTGCGCTGGCGGTTGCACTTGGACGCTCATGCACCTGCGTGGCGCCCCGTATCCTTGCCCGACGTGGCCGGGCTTGACGGGGTCGCCGACGCGCCCGCGGGGCTTGTCCCCGTCGAGCTCATGGCAACGGTCCCCGAGGAGCAGTGGCCGTCCTTGCCGAGTGCCTACGACAACCCGGCTGCCGAGTCGACGTCGGACCGAGTTGCCCGACACCTGCGCCTCGAAGTGGATTTTTTCGACGAGCACGCCCTCGAGACCGAGCGCGGCGTCATCTTCCGCCCCGCGCCCCGCTGGTTCGTACATACCGCCCGCACTGTGGATCCGGCAGCGACGCGCCTTGTCGACCTTGCCGAACGCAGCGGCCTCGAGGCGGAGACAGTGCCGCGTCTGCCGGCCGAGCCCGAGTTGCACGACTACGCCGGCGGCGTCATCCCGCTGGGCCGGCTCGTCGAGTTCGACGGCGCGCAGTGGCAGCGCCTGTTGCGCTTTGTCGAGCACGGCGGCGGCCTCATTGTCCCGACGCTGCGTCCCGGCCAGCAGCCCGGCGCGCTTCCCGAGCCCATCCCGCACGAAGCGGCGCAGCGCCTCGCCACCTTGCTGCCGGTGCGCGTCGGCCCCCGCAGCGAAGCGGAAGGCACCCCTCACGCCGTGGAGCGCTTCGACCGTGACGGCGACGTCGCCCGCAGCAGCGTGCTGTTCATGATTGACAACTCCGGCTCCATGGCCCTGAGCATTGGCCGCCACTCTCGCAGCCACTTCGTGCGCGAAGCCGTCAAACATGCACTCGACAACATGAATGAGGAGGACCACGCCTCCATTGCCTTCTTCGACTCCAACGTCTCCGGCCGCGTCGGACCGAAGCCGGTGACCGAGGAGAATCGCAAGAAGCTCAAGCAGTTCCTCGACAACTACCCCGAGCCCTCCCGCGCCACGGCCATTGCCCTTGCCTGCAAGGCCGCGGTGCAGATGCTGATCAACGACAACGCCGCAGTAAAGCACGTCGTGCTGCTTTCCGACGGCATGGAGACGGTGCAACCCTTCCTCACCGCCGCCGACTGGCGTGAGCGCCGCGAAGACTTCATCCGCAACGGCATCTCCTGCTCGGTAATCGGCGTCGGCGAGGAGTACGACAAGAACACGCTCCTGAAAATCTACACGCCGGAGAGCGGCCACTTTCACTTTACGACCACCGAAACCGTCGACCTTTACGGCGTACGCATTCCGCAAATCTTTTTGCGCGAGGTACGCATGGCGCAGCAGCGCGGCGAACAACTGCTCGATCCGGAAGAAGAAGGAGAGGAGCCGGATGTGCCGCTGATGGCCATGTCCGGGGAGTTGCCCGTTGATGTCGTCGCACCCTACCGCTTCGCCACGGAAAGCGCGCCGTTGCCGCCGTTGCTCGAGGCGACCCAGCAAGACCCTTGGCCGACGAGCACGACTGTCCTCACCTGGCGCGAGCCGGACGACGTTTCCGAGGAGGAGGGCGCCGACGACGACTGGGTGGAAACGAGTGCCGCACGCCACCCGTTACTCGTCAGCTGGCCCGTCGGCCGCGGCCAGGTTGCCGCCTGGGGCAGCACCTTCGGCCCGGAGGCGAAGCCGGATTGGCACGACTGGCCGGAATACGGCGACTTCCTCGGTAGCTGGTGGCGCAGCATCTCGAATGCGCAGCCCGGCCTGTGGCGCCTCGGTCGAACCCGCTGGAGCGAGTCGGCGCCGGCGGACGAATCCGCGCACTCGACCCAGGCGTTGACCTTCGAGGCCGACGTGTTCCGCGCCGACGGCGAAGCACCCGTGGCGGGCACCGGCGTTGAAGCGACACTGCTTGCACCCGCCGAGACGCCCTCCGGACGCGAGCTGCGCGAACACGCAGTCGGCGAGGCGGAACTCGACGGCGACGGGCGCCTCCGCCTCACGCTGGAACGCGCCGAGGTCGCTGAGCATACGGCGTTGCGCGTGCGTGTCGACCAAGGCGACGGTCTCCAGCCCCTCGCGCTGATTCCGTTGCCCCCGCAATCCCTCGCGCAGCCGGTGGTCACGCCGCCAAGCTGGCGCGATGCGGGCGCCCAAGAACCCACGGTACACGCCGAGTCCGACACGCCGGACGCAGCGCAAGTGG
>SKZP01000270.1 GCA_007127275.1 Planctomycetota bacterium | reverse complement strand
TTCCCGGCTGCACCCCGTCTCCAGCAACGGGGCGCCAAGCGGGGTGCGCGCGTAGCCGGGCGAAGGAGTGCGAGGCCGAGCGATGCCTCCCGGGCTCTTCCGTGTGGCTCCGACGACAAACCAAACGATTGGCCTGCTTGCTTCGTTTCCGAGGGGGGGCGCCGTAGCGCGGTTTCGCCATACTCCCTTGCACGAGTGCCAGACGGGGGACAAAAGAGACTGGCTTTGGTAGTCTTGCGCCATCCTCCCGTCACAAGCTCCGCACATTGGACGCACATTACCGAGAGGGATCGCTGCCATGATGGCCGTTGGGGTTCATATCGACTCGCATGTCATCGCCGCCGTTCGCATCGACGGCTCGCTGCGCAACCCGGAGATCACGCGTTTTGTCGCCGAGTCGATGCCACGGCCCGCTGCCGACAATCCGCATCACCTCTACGAGTTTCGTGCCAAGGTGCTCGAGGATTTTCTGCGTCGTCACAAGCTGCCGCGCGAAAACGTCTTTCTCGCCTTTGACAGCGAGTTTTGCCTGCACCGCCTGATTACGGTTCCGTTTACCGCCGACGACCAAATCAAGAAGACAATACGCTTCCAGGCGGAGGCGCACATCCACACGGCGAACATCGACGACGTGGAGATGACCTTCCGCAAGCTGATCCAGCGCAGCAACTCCTCCGACGTGATGGTGAACATCATCCGTCGCAATCCGCTGCGCGAGTCGCTCGGCGCGCTGCACCACGAGGGGGTGGATCCCTGGGGGGTGGACACGCCGTTTGCCGCCGGGGCCAACGCAATTCTCTTTCACCCCGACGCGAAGCTCGAAGAGCCGGTGCTTTGGGTCGACGTCGGCGTGGCCAGCACCATGGTCGCGCTGACCAACAGCGGTGAGTTGATCGGGCTGCGCCTGCCGAAGGTGGGGCTCGAGGTGCCGCGGGAGGCGGACGTCGAGCAGCAGATGGCCAAGGCCGCCGGGCCGGTCGTGCCGCGGGGCGCCAACGGCAACGGAAACGGCAACGGCCCCGCCGCGGTGGCGACCGCCTCGCCGGAGGCACTTGCGGCCTACGCCCGCAACGTCGCCTTCGAGGCGGAGCCTGGCGGGGAGATGGCGTTGCCGGAGTGGCTCGACGAGGAGGCCGCGCCGGAGTGGCTCAAGGAGGGAGGCTCGCCGGAGGCGTCGAGTCCGCCGCTGGTACTTTCCGAACATATGGTGCTCGAGCGCCCGGACGCGCTGGTGCGCCGCTTCGTCACCGAACTCAAGCGCACGCTCGTCTCGATGACGACCGAGGTGCAGCCGACGAAGCTGAAGCTCTCCGGCGGCGGCGAGGCCTCGACGTTACTGGCCGCGGCGGTGCGCGAAGCGATGCCCGGCATGGAGGTCGAGGAGGTGGACGCCGGCTTCGGTCTACGCGTCAAGGACGAGGCGCGCCCTCTCGTCGAGGCCCGTAACCAGGGGCTGCTCAAGCCGTTAGGCATGGCGCTCAAAGGTTTCGGGCACAATCCGCTCGGCTTCGAGTTCCGCCGCGGCGAGTTCGCCGTGCAAGACGCCTTCGAGGCGGTGCAGGCGCCGCTGACCGTCGCGGTGATGCTGCTTGCGCTGCTCTTCGGGGCCGTGCTCGTGTTCGTCAACGGCAACCAGTCGCGCATCGACCATCTCGAACAAAGTGTCTACGACCGCGCCGCCGCCGCCTACAAGGACGCCTACGACGACGAGCCGCCCGAGACCGTCGAAGAGATTTACGAGCGCCTCCACGCCGATTTCAGCGACATCGAGCAAGTCTCTCGCCGCGGCGAGGACCTGCCACCGACCCGCAACGCCCTCGACGTCTGGATCCGCATTCAGGATGCCATTGAGCGCGTGGGCCGCGAACCAACCGGCGAACACCGCCGCGTCGAGGGGTACGAGCGCGGCATCTGGCCGTTCCGCGAGGACAGCGAGTTCCAGTGGCGCCCCGAGCACGAGGAGTTGCTCGAGCTCGAGTGGACCGTTCAATCCATCGACATCAGCGATACCAGTGTGGTGATCCGCGGAAGATTCGCGAAGGTGGACGGTTTGAACCGGCTGCAAAACGAGCTGGAAGAGATGACCGACCTGTTCGAACTGGATCCCACCGGTCGGCGTGCAAATATCGACCTGGACACGCGCAACCTTCGCGAAGCGGGCGAGCTCAACCATCGCGGAGAAGTGCAAGATCACCGGGGCACATGGACCCTCCGAGCTCCGCTGCAGCGACCTTACTAGTAGGTTCCGCGACACAATCCCGGAGATCACCCGCAACCACCGACCTGGCGCACCGTTCCCATCATGGCCTACCTACCCAACGAACAAGAAGTCCAGCAAACCACGGCCACCGACCGAGACCCCACCGAAGGGGGACCTCCAATCGGCAAGGTCCTGATTGTCATCCTGTTCCTCGCCGCCGTCGGCCTACTCGCCGCCGCCGGGGTACTGCAATACAACAACCGCGAACGGCTCGCGCAGGTTCTGCCGGCGCAGTCCTGGCCCGACGGAGTCGTCAGCACGACCGACCCCACGGATCCGATGCTCGGTCAATGGGAAAAGGTGCGCCTCGCCTCGGAGATCGCACCGCGCGTTCGCCAATTCCAAACCTACGCCGAAGACAATCCGGAAATCTTCGGTGACGACACCGGCGACTTGCACCGACGGGTCCCCACGTTGGTGGTCCGGCGGGCCCGCGAATTGAATATCCGCGACCACCAGCTGGACACGGGGCGCGGCGTTACCCGGAGTGAGTGGAACCCGCCGCGTGGCGACAGTGCCACGGAGCACCTGCGCGACCGCTTCGTCACGAACACGTATAGCTTCGACGTCAATAACGTAACCCGCGAACATATTGTCCGGCTGGCGTTGATTCTGGAAGACGAGCATCCGTGGATCACCGTCGAGCGGCTACAGATTCAACGCAACCGAGAAGCTCCGGACGACCAGCCCGGCATTGATGGTTGGTCGGCGACCTTCGGCCTGCAATGGTGGGAAGAGCGGGAGCGCGGCGAGACCGACGACGTAGACGAGGAAACATAAGTAACACGCAGACAGTCAGCGCATTGCTGGAGTTCGCGTCATTTCGAACGCGGCAGATTCGGGGGACTTTCGTCCCCCGTTCGCCTTTTCGTCGGAACTGCGTGAAAATGGCACCATGCGTTACACAGCGCTTTACGTATGCCAACAAGGGTGGGCCGCCCGCTCACGCTTCGCGCTCGTATTGCTGCTTGGCGGCGGCCTCATAGCCCAGGTGTAGAGGTGCCAGAAAGCTACATCCGTTTGAGGCC
>SKZP01000099.1 GCA_007127275.1 Planctomycetota bacterium | reverse complement strand
TGTGGGTTGCCTTCTTGGCCGGGGATGTGGGTGCGGTCCTCGAGGGTGAGCTCTCCGTCTTCGCTCAGCGTGATGCGCACAATCTCGCGCGCTTCGCGGACGTCGCCGAGGCGGACAATGTACTCGCGGACTTGCTGGCGCTCGGTGCCCACGTAGGCGAAGAGGCGCACGACGGCGTAGGCGCGCTTGTCGTCGCTGGCGTGGTTGGCGAAGTAGTGCGTGCGCAACAGGTAGGTTGCCGGTTGCAACTCGCCGACGGAGAGGAACTCGGGGCCGAAGCCGCGGGTCATGTCCTCGTGCAGGATGCCGCCCCAGTCGGTGCGGTCGTTGGCGTAGTAGCAGCGCTCCGCGTCTTCGCGGTCGAGCCAGATATCCACGTCGGTGCCGTCGGTGTCCCAGTCAAGCACGGCGACGAAGTCGGCCTCGGCGAAGTGCTCGAGGTTGGCGGCTTCGAGGTCGGTGTGCGCGAGGAAGCTGTCGCGGCGCTCGTTCCAGCGCTCGGCTTGCGCGTCGTCGCCGGCTTCGCGGGCCTCTTGCGCGGCGAGGCGGTAGAGCATGACCAGCTCGCGCGCGGCGCGTTGCCGCACATTGCCGTAGCGCTCGGGCCAGCCGGTGGGGAAGCGCGGGTCGGCCACGTACTCCATTAAGTCGTGGTAGAGATCCTCGGCGGCCTCGTAGTTGCCCAGCGCCATTTCCGCAGCGGCCTCGTGGAACCAGGCAATGGCGAGGTGGCTCGTCAACGAGCGGGCCAGGCGGAACTGGTCGCGTGCCTTTTCGGTCATGCCCAGCGCCCGGTAGAGGTTGCCGAGCACGCGGTGGTTCTCGGCGTCGCTGGCGTCGAACTCGACGACGGTGCTGAAGGCGCGCAAGGCGACGTCTTGCTCGCCGCGTTCGAGCAGCCACTCGCCGAGCAACTCATATATCTCGTAGTGGCTCGGATGCACGCTAGCCCAGGCGAGATACGTGGAGATGACGAGGTCTCGGTCGCCGACGGCCGGCGAGGCAACCCAGTCGACGAGTTCACTCCACGCCTCGACGTTGCGCGGTGTACGTTGCAGACGCTCAATCATGCGTACGGCACGCTCGACGGGGGTTTCGTCGCGCAGCGTCTTTTCCTCGCCGGCGTGGCCGCGCGTGGTGTCGAGGTAGCGCGCACCGGAGAAGTGGGCGAGCGTTTCGAGGTACTCGGCGTCGTGGGTGCCGAGGCCGACGGTGTGGACGTAGCCGGGCAGTACTTCCTGGCGTGCGGCCCACTCGTCGAACAGCGAGGTCCAGTCGCGGTTGCGGTAGGCGGCCAGCAGCTCGCCGTCACCGAGGCCGGTGCCTTCGAGGTAGCCGGTGGAGTCGGGCGACCAGGAGGCGAAGCCGTCGGTGAACAACACCGCCGTGCGGCCGTGTGCCGGGGCACTTTCGTGAATCAGCGACTCCTTGTGCACGAGTGTCGCGGCCGCCGGCAGGTTGGCGACGTGATCCGGCTCGAGGTGCGCAAGCGCACGTGCCACGCGCTGGGCAGCGCTGGAGCTGGCGCGCCACAGCGGCAGTTGCGGCTCGTGCGGATCCAGGCGGACGGTTTCTCCCCCGGCGCGCACGGCGCGCAGGTGCTTGTCGAGGAGCACGACGGCGAAGCGCTCTCCATGTTGCAGCGCGTCCACGGCGTGGGCCAACTCGAAGCGGGCGAGGTCGAACTTGGTCCGCAGAGCGGCAAGCTCGGCCGGCTTGACGCCGGAGATCGCTGCCGCGAGTTGCGTGCGCTGCGCCTCGGTCAGTGGCTCGCTCATGGTGAACGAGGTGTCGAGGATGAACAGCGTGCGGCACTGCTGGCTCGGCTCGTAGCCCTCGGCGCGAATTGCACGCAAGGTCTGGTAGGCGAGCAGCCCATCACGGGCCGCGCCCACCTTGCCGGGGTCGTCTCCGTCGCTGATTCGGCGGGCAAGGTCGCCGGTGTAGCTGCGGATCATGTGCGAGGGCAGCGTGATTCGGGCAAGCTCCCCGGGCAGTAATGTTTGCGGCCGGGCCTGGCCGTGGGCCTCGGCAAGCAGGCGCTCGGCGGCCCAGGTGCGCACGCTCTCCGGCTCCTCGTCGCCGGCGGCGGACATGGCGGCCAAGCGACGGCGCTCACCGGCGAGAAGCACCCCGTGGCGGCTTTCGGATTTGTCCTCGGCACGCTCCTCGCCCTCCTCGAGGATTTCGGCGTCCTCGGCGTCGCGCCGACCACCTTGCCTACCGTCGTCTTCGTCGAGTACGGGGTCGGCGGACATGTCCGGATCTGCGCCACCGTATGCGGGCTCCGCGAGACGTCCCGTTTCGGGGTCCCCGGGCATGGTCGCGGGATCCCGTTGTGGCCGAGGGGTACTGTCTGGAAGTGCTCCGTTGCTTTCGAGTTCTTGTGTTTCACGCGGAAGTTCCCCGGGGCTTTGTTCGGGCGACTCCCCCGCCTGCGTATCCGCGTCCGTGCCCGGAGCAGCGGGCGCGTCCCACTCCCGTGCGTCGCCCTGCTCCCCTCCCGCGCGCGGCGCGGCCATTTCGGGGTCACCGGCGAAACCGGGGCCGGGCTCCTCCTCGACGTCGTCAACCGAGTCGTCGAACTCGTGCGCGGGTTCTTGGTCGCGAGGTTCCTCTGTCTCCGACTCCGCGGACTCGCCGACGGTGCGTCGCCTCTCGACCCCGCCTCCCCGGGCATGAAGGGTGCGCTGGAGGTTCTCTACCTCTTGCGCGATCTCATGCGAGCGCGTCCTTTCAATGAAATGGGCAAGCATCCCCCAGACCACGAGCATGTCCCGCTCCGTGTCCGCGAGCAATGCGTCGAGCGCTTCGGTAAGCGCGCCGAGTTCCTCGCGACTCGTCACGTCGCCGTCGTCGAGCAAGCTCGAGATGCGCTCCTGCAGTTCGTCCGTGGCGCGACGCGCCTCGGGTCGGTCGGCAGCAAGGTGCTCGCGAATGGCGTCGAGTTGCTCGTCGAGGGTCAGCCGCGAAAACTGCTCCGCCCGTTCGCGGAAGGCGGCGCCGGCTTCCTGGCGTTGTCGCTGCGGACGCGGTGCGGGCGCTGTTTCGCTTTCACCCTCGTGGTCCGCCTCGTCCGTGGGACGCGTCAAAAGCCACGCTTGCCAGCGTTCCTCGCCGCCCGGCAGGTCAAGTCCGAAAACGGTACCGCGTTGCGCGACGGGAACGGTACGGCCGTCGTCGAGTTCCAAGCGCGCCGAGCCGCCGTAGGACACGGCCACACGGGCATTGAGCGGCAGCCGCGGAGTATCCAGTTGATCCACCGAGACCCAGACGTCGCTGCCCTCGGGCTG
>SKZP01000617.1 GCA_007127275.1 Planctomycetota bacterium | reverse complement strand
TACCGGGTGGGCTGGTCGTGGCTCCTGGAGAAGGCCGACCGGCTGAACGGGACCGGCCTGCTCGCGCAGTACGAGTTCGCAGAGTACGCAGACCAGGAGCTCCCTGAGGAGTCGCCGCAATCCATTGGGGAAAGCCAGCATGGCGGGCGCATCCGAGGCACGGATGAGTGGTATGCTGCTCAAGTCCGTTTTCGGCTCGGCGGCAGTTTGGTTTACATCCCGGCAAACAAGGGCTGGCTGGCATGGGACGGGGCTCGTTGGGCCGATGGGCGGGAGCGGATGGACCATGACAGGGCGATCCGGGATGCTCTTTTCCAACTCGCCCAGGGGATGAAACAGCAGGCCAAGAGATCCACTAGCAACGAGCAGGGGGAGTACGAAAAGGCGCTCGAGTTGCTTGAAGACACCGTCACCCAGTGGAACGACGGTGCCACACACTTGCGGCCCGCGGTTGTCGAGGCGGCCGACTTGCTCGTCACGCTCGGCCGCTACGAGCGTGCCGGCAAGTTGGTCGAGCGCGTACTGGAACAGGATGAGCACAACCCGCAAGCGCTCGTGCTCGCCGGGATCATGAAGCGCAATGCCGGCGAGCACGACGAGGCGGTCGACTTTTTCAACGCCGCGGTCGACGTGCAACGCAACCACGAGCGACTCTTCGCCGGCGAAGGCTGGCTTGTCTCGCGCCGCTGGCAGGCCGTCGGCGAGGCCTGGTACTACCTCGATATCACTCGCCGCCGTCCGTCGATTCAACAGGCCATCCGCGCCTTCACCGCGGCACGCCGTGCCGACCCGGCAAACTACGAAGCGGGGGCCTGGGGCGGCGACTTAAGCCTTGAGGCGGAGCAACAGGCGGATGCTCGCCGCGGCTGGTACCGCGAGGTCGTCGACCGCAACCCCAACTTCGTTCCCGCGCGCGCCGGCATTGCCCGCACCTACTACTTCGAGTGGCAAAGCATGCGCGGCCGCGAAGAGGCTCGCATGGCCGAGCGCGTCGCCGAGCGCCACTTCGAAACGAAGCTGGTCATGGCCGAGGCCTACATTGAGGATCAGCGGTACGACCTGGCAGTGCCGTATATGGACGCGCTGTTGGAGCGCAATCCCCGGCACCTGCACGCCCTGTCCGTGCGGGCGCTGTTGCACCTGTACCTCGGCGAGCGCGAAGAGTTCGAGCGCCTCGAAGAACGGGTGCTCGAGTTGAACCCGCAGTACAGCGACTTTTATGCAATCATTGCCGAGGGGATGATGATTCAGCACCGCCTCGGCGAAGCGTTGCGCTACGGCGCCAAGGGGCTCGACGTCGACGAGCGCAACTGGACCATCCACCGCACCATGGGCATGAGCTACGCGCGCCTCGGCCACACCGAGGAGGCGAACCGTTACCTCACCGTGGCCAACTCCAACGACGCCGTCCGCAACAGCCTCTACACCATCAACATGCTCCAGGCGCTGCGCATTGTCGAGCGCACCTTCCGCGAGCACGCCACCGACGACGGCCGTTTCATTATCCGCGCCCACCACGGCGAGTCGCGCTGGCTGATCCCGCTGATTGAGCGTCACCTGCAAATGGCCTGGGAGGCGCAAACCGCGAAGTACGGCTTCGAGCCCGAGACGCCCATTGTCGTCGAGGTCTTTCACCGCCGCGACGACTTCGCCGCCCGCTCCATTGCGCTGCCCAACCTCCCTGCCTTGGGCGTCTGTTTCGGCCAGTACATCACCATGCTCTCGCCCACCGCACTCGAGCCCGGCAGCTTCAGTTGGGCCCGCACGCTGCGCCACGAAATGGACCACGTCTTCCAAATTCAGGCAAGCGACGGTCGCGTGCCGCGCTGGCTGGCCGAGGGCTTGAGCGTGTACGAGGAGCGGCTCACCCGGCCGGAGTGGGGGCGCGAAATGGATCAGCAGATGATCCAGTTCTACCACCAGGACCGGCTGCTGCGCATGGCGAACATCAACGCCGGCTTCCGTTCCATGGGGCTTGTGATGTTCGCCTATTATCAGTCCAGCTACATGGTCGAGTTCATTGTCGAGGAACTTTCGGACGGCGAGTTCGCTCCCATTGTGCGCATGCTGCGCATGTTCGGCGAGGACCACACGGTCGTCGAGATTTTCGACGAGGTGCTCGGCATGGAGCTCGACGAGTTCGACACGGTCTTTCGCGACTACGTGCGCCGCACCTTCATTGAGCCCAACCAGGTGATGACCTACTACGGAAGCGACGACCTGCAGCGCTTCCGCCTCGCCTACGAGGACAATCCGGAAGACGTCGACCTCGCGGCCCGCCTCGCCGCCGCATTGTTGCACAACGGTGCCCTCGACGACGCGCGCAACTTCGCTGGACGGGCGCTGCGCATGCAAGAGGATCATCCGCTGGCGAACAAGATCTGGGGACACGTACAGTATCAACTCGGCTCGCGTCGCGGCGGCGACCGCGCGTCCATGCAGCGCGCCTGGGAGGCCTACCGCCGTTGCATCGAGTTGGACGCCGCCGACTTCTGGGTGTACCTGCGCCTCGGTGAGCTGGCCATGCAACGCAACGAACCGCGCCTCGCGCAACGTTTCTACAACCACGCACGCGACGCCTTTCCGCGCTACGTCGGCCCGGGCAATCCCTACATGGCGCTCGCGCAGCTTTACCAGAGCCAGGGCAACACGCGCCGCGCGCGCGAAATGATGGAGGCCTACGTCGCCATTGTCGAGACCGACGTCACGAACCGCCAGCAGTTGATGACCCACTACCGGATGCGCGGCGACCGCGAAACGGCGATGCGCTACCTCAAAGAGATCATCCACATTGATCCGACCGACCCGGCCCGTCACATTCGGCTAGGCCAGGACTACATGGCCTTCGAGCGCTACGACGACGCCGTCTTTGCCCTCCGCGTCGCCTACGCTTTTCGCAGCGACGAGCACCGCGTCGACGCCGCCACGCATCTGATCGAGGCGCTGCGCATGGCCGAGCGCTACGACGAAGCCTTCGAGGCCATTGACGAGCAGCAGATGCACGAGCCGGAGCGCTTCCGCTGGCGCCGCCTGCGCGAACGGGTTGAAGCGAGCCGAGCTGGCGAGTCCGAGCTGCCCCGCCACCCCGACGCCGAGGTGCGCCGCAGCGAGGATGACGAGGTTGATGAGGACGAAGCCGACGACGCAGAGGATGACGACTCCGACCGTTCGGACCAAGACGAGGACCAAGAGTTCTAAACCGCTAGCCGTTTGAATTCCGGAAAAGCCTACGGGCCGCGGCCCGTGGGTCGAATCCGCCACGCGTGGAACCCACGGGCCACGGCCCGTGGGCTTGAC
>SKZP01000346.1 GCA_007127275.1 Planctomycetota bacterium | reverse complement strand
GCTAGTGGTTAAGGAGGCCGTCGCGTAACGAGCAAAGTCCATGCGAGGCAGAGGAAGGCGAGCGGCGCAAGCGTGGCTGTCGAGCGCAACGGAGGCCGACCGACTGCGTTGGTAAGCTTACGTTCGTCCGCCGAGAAGGCAGCGAGTTCGAAATTGCTTGATTCGCAGCCTTCCGGGGGACCGCGTGCGCGCCCACCGACGAAGCCGACGGGCTCGACGTCATTCGGCTGCCGCCCTTGTTGCCCTTCGTAAGTCCCTACGTGGCAACAGGTGGAACGAGTGCTCCGTTACTCCTTACGCGGGGCGCCTGCGTGGTCGTCCAAATCATCCGGGAAGTGTCCTGCTAGGCGGTTTTGTTTCGTTTGGTGTCGGGAGGATGACTCGGAGGGGGAGCACTTTGTGCGGCGGCGCTGCTGCGGTAAAGTGGTGGGTAGCTTCGCGTGCGACGACGCGAGCGTTGCGCAACTTCGGAGGAGGGGGCCATGCCCACAATGCTCGGACATGACCTGATTGGCGCGTTTGCCCAGGCTCTGGCGACGGATCCGCAGGGGCTTCCCCAGCCCGGCGGGCTCGTTTGGCAGAGCAGCGACGCCGCCTTGCGCGTCGGCTCGGCGTTGCGTGCAACACAGGATAAGCTGCCGCTTGCCGAGCGCGCCGCACAGCTCGACGCCGCGGCGGCGCTTTCGCCGGAGATTGCCCGCGACGTCGCCGAGGCGGCATTGGCGCGGCTCGAGCGCCCGGTGGACGAGCCACGGGCCGAGGCGGTGCGCGACTTGTGCGCCTGCTTCCCCACCCTTCTTGCGCAGCAAGTGGGCCGCCCGCTGCAGCGTGCCGGGCTCGAACGTGGCCCCGCCCTGTTCCCGTTGAGCGAGGAGCATGCACCGGCCACTCGCGAAACCTTTTACGCGAGCTTGTTGCCGAAACGGCGGCCACGCTTCCGTACCGGCGAGGCGGTGCCGCACCGTGACGGGTTCGCTTTCGAGGCGTTGATCGGCTTCGGCGGCTTCGGCGAGGTGTGGCGCGTGCGGGAGCGTTCCGGGCGAGTCGAGGCCATGAAGTTCTGCGTCGACGCCGCCGCGGCGCGGATGATTGAGCGCGAGGCGGAAACACTCACCACCCTCGGAGAGCGCCTCCCTCGCCATGCGAACCTCGTCGCTGTCACCGCGGTGAATACGTGGCAGCCGCCGTACTGGCTCGCCTTCGAGTACCTCGCCGGCGGCACGCTGGAGGCGGAGCTCGCCTCACGGGCGGAGCCGATGCCGTGGCAAGAGGCGCTGCGCACGTTCGACCGCATCTTGCAGGGTGTGTCCGCGGCGCACGCCGCCGGAATTGTGCACCGCGACCTAAAGCCCGGCAACGTGCTGCTCACCGCGGACGGCACGCCGAAGGTCTCCGACTTCGGACTCGGCAAGGTGCTTTTGCCGGACGAGAGCGGCCCCATGAAGATTTCCGCGGGGCTTGATCAAGGCACCTTCACCGGCTCCGGTTTCGGCACGCTCGGCTACGTCGCCCCGGAGCAGCAGGAAGGGGAGCCGGCGGATCCGGCCGACGACGTGTTCGCGCTTGGCGTGATGCTGTTTCACCTGCTGCTGGGCTCGACCGCGGCGCAGCCTCGCTACATCCGCGAAAAGCTCGCCGCACTCAAGGAGCCCGTGCCACCGGGTGTGGTCGACGTGATTGTCGCGGCCGTGGACCAGCCGCGGGGTCGGCGCCCGGCCGATGCACGCGCCATGCGCGAAATGCTGCGCCCCTACGTGCCGGGCCTTGCGAAAACGCCCCCCACGCAGCAAGTCGTCACGCGGCCCCGTGCGGCAGCCGACGCTACGGAGATGACGGAACCCGGCGCGGAGCGTGGCCGCGGCAAGGCGGCGCTGACGTGGTTTGTGCTGCTGCTGCTGCTCATGATCAGCGTCGGCGGACTTGCGTATATCTGGAGCGACGAGATCCGCACCTTCTTCGGATTGCATCCGAGCAGCGAACGCTCGGAAGGCCAGGAACAGTCCGGCTCGGACGAGACCGCCGCGGCTTGGCAGCTCAATGGCGAGGCGGAGGCTCTGCTGAAGGCGGCGCGTCAGGTCCACGCCAAGGATGCGCTCGCGACGCTGCACGAGATCGAGGCCTTTCTGGACGAGCACGGCACCCACGAGGGGCTGCGCCCCGAGGTGCGCAACGCCCTCCGCGCACAGCGCACGCGGCTCGACGACGCGGTGCGCCGCCAGGCGGATGCGGCAGCGGAGGCGGCGCTGCCGTGGGCGCGCGTCAACGCCGGCTACGACCCGCACGGCACGCTTGCCGAGTTGGACAAGCTCGACAAGCGTTACGGTGAACGCCTCACGAACGCGGCCTTTCACGCCAAGCGCGAGCGACTAGCCCGGCGCGTCGCCGAGCTGGGGGAGCCAGAGGAGGGAGTCGAACGCGGTCCCTTCGCGACGTACGTCGACGACGCCCGCCGGCGAGCCGCCGAAGAGGCCGGCGTCCCACGCACACCGCCGGCGCCCCCGCTGGAAGAACTCCCCGAGGCCGTACCCGCCGGGGATGCGGTGGAAGGGGGCGATGCCGAGGACGGCAAGCCCACGGCGCCGGAGGCCGAGACCGCCGAGGAAGAGTGGGAGGAGACGAATACTTGGACGGCTGCCACGCTGTTGCTCGCGCTCCTGCTCGGGGTGGTGATCCTCCTCGTGCTGATCATCCTTGTTGGCGCGGTGCCACTGCCGCTGCCGCTGTGACCGGGCCCCGGGCTGCGTGGACGGCCCCCCGTCGTCCCCTTGCGTCGGCGCGCAACAAGGTCGGCGCACAGCCATCCGAGGCCGACGGTGAGCCGCGACAGGTTCGGCAACGCCGGGCGACGCGACGGTCGCGCGGGTACAATGGAATTGCGTCGCTTCGGTTCGCTGACCATGCGGCGCGTGATTGAGGTGACGAAAGGACGGCAGGATGCGAAACGTAGTCGAACAAGACCTGTGGCGGGCGCCTGCCGACGAGGAGCAGGACCGGCCGCTCGGCGTGCCGGGCATTCCACCGGCCGGCGGTACCAAGGCGGCGGGCTCCGCGTCCCCGCAGGCAGCGTCCGGATCCGCGCCGGCGGGTACGGCGACCGGCGAGGTGCCGCCGCAAGAAGCGGAGTCGTCGGAGCACGCAACGAGCGAGCGCCCCGGCGACTCCGGGCTCGGGGTGCCGCTTGCCGTGGCTCGCGAGGCACGCATCCTCACCGACGAGGAGGTCGCGCAACTCGAAGCGGAAGAGGAGCGCCTTGCCAAGGAAGACGCGCAGCGACTGCTCGACGAGTTGGAACACAAGTTT
>SKZP01000006.1 GCA_007127275.1 Planctomycetota bacterium | reverse complement strand
CTTGCGCAGCCGCTGGACGCCTTCGCCGAGCAACTCGCGCGTCTTCGTCGCCTTGCCGACGCGGTCGCGCAGGTAGTACAGCTTCGCTCGACGCACCCGGCCGCGCCGCGTCACGAGCACCTTCATCACTCGCGGGCTGTAGAGCGGAAAGATTCGCTCCACCCCTTCGCCGGCGACAATACGACGCACGGTGAACGACTCGGTCAACCCCGAGCCCTTGCGGCGAATCACGGTGCCGGTAAAGACCTGGATGCGCTCCTTCTCGCCTTCGACAATGTTGTAGTGCACATCCACGGTGTCGCCGACGCGGAAATACTGGATTTCGTACGGGCGCTCGACTTTGCGCTTCTTGCCCTTCTTCTTGGCCTTTGCGGCCTTCTTGCTCTTGCCCTGGGGCTTCTCTTCCTGCTCCGCGGCGAGCGCCATCTTGGCATCCTCGATGCGGCGCATCTCGTGTTCTTCAAACTCGCGGACTTTCGGTCGTGTCGCAGTCATGGCTGGTGCTGGCTGTTAGGGGCTCGTGGCGAAGCTGCTCTCTCTTTTGGGGCTCGGCGCATGTGCGGTATTCGAGCCCGGTTTCGTGGCCCGTGGTTGTGCCTTGTGCCGGCGGATTCGTCAATCTTCCTTGTTGGGGTGACGGCCGCGGCGCTGTTGGCGGCTGACCTCGGCCATGCGGCGGATGCGTTCGGCGACGAGGCGCTCCTCCTCTCGCTCGCTGGCTCCTTCGCCTTGGCGCGAGCCCTCGGTGGCGGCGAGCAGATCCGGCCGGCGCTCGCGGGTGCGCCGTTTCGCCTGCTCCAAACGCCAGCGGGCCACCGCTTCGTGGTCCCCCGAGAACAGCACCTCTGGCACCTTGTGCCCCCGCACCTCCGGCGGTCGCGTATACACCGGGTAGTCGAGCCACTTGGTTTGCGGGTCGTGCGACTCGAACTCCGCGGAGGCGTCGTGGCCGAGCACCCCCGGCACCAGCCGCGAGACCGCGTCAATCAGGATCATCGCCGCGGGCTCGCCGCCGGTCAGTATGTAGTCGCCAACCGAGATCTCCTCGGGTTCCAAGATGTCGCGCAAGCGCTCGTCGAAGCCTTCGTAGCGGCCGCAGAGCAATACGAGCCGCTCGGCCCGAGCAAGCTCCTGAACCCGCCGCTGCTCGAGCCGGTCTCCTTGAGGCGTCAACATCACAAGGCGCGTTCCCGCGGGGCGCGGCGTACCCGGCGGAAGGCCCAAGGAATCCAAGCAGGCGAGGATGGGCTCGCACATCAGCACCATTCCGGGGCCGCCGCCGTAGGGTTTGTCGTCGACGGTGCGGTGGCGGTCGGTCGCAAACGCGCGGAAGTCATGCAGCGCAACGTCCATCAATCCGCGCGCCCGCGCCTTGCCCAACAAGCTCGCCTCGAGAAAGCCCGAAAAGAGTTCGGGAAAGAGCGTCAGGACGTCAATGCGAAGCTGTGCGGCTACGTCGCGACGCTCCTTTTCGCTGCTGGCCTCCTCTGCGGGCATTCGTGCGCCCCCACGTACAACCGAAACGTACTGCTGCTGCCGCGCGGATATACCTCTACCCTCGTTGCCGTGCAACCTGGCGCCATGTAGCCCGTGCATCCCGCAATTGGGGAAACGTGGTTCTTGCAAGCCCACCGGCTGCGGCTAGTGCGTCAAGTGCCGGAGATGGCGGACCCACGGGCCGCGGCCCGTCGGCTTGGGGGCACAAGCCCGCGTTGTGGGCCTAGCCTGTTGCCTTGCTTTGCGGGGTGAAGCCCGCCGCTTCGAGGGCGCTACGCAACTTCTCTGCAACAGGTTGCGAGCCAATGATGAATCGGTGCTGAAGGGGCTTGTCCGCTCCCTCCGGCACCGCCTCGACCTCGAACAGGCTACGGCGGTAGCGGCCGTCACGGCCGACGGCGTTGATCTGGAAAAGCCGCTTGACCTCGTGCGCTCGCAGCACCTTCGGGGCAAGCCACCAGCGGCGCAAGATTAGCCGGTCGGCGAGCACCGCCTGCACGTGAGGCACCGGCGCCATCAACCACAACACTGCTGCAAAGGCGAATCCGCCGAGCAGCGCACCGCCGGCGACCTCCCACGCGGCAACGCCCGCCGCAATCATTGCGACGGCTGCGCCGGCCAACAGGGGCAGCAGGCACGGCAAGCGGTCAACGTGAACGAAACGGGCGTACGGCGCCCCAAGTCGGCGGTACGCGGCCCCGCCGCTGCGTAAGAGCACGCGCACGGCCTCGTCGACAGTGAGTCCGCTCGGATCCGGCGTTTCGGACTGGGATGTGTTCACGGCTGGATACTCCGTCGTCCCTCTACTCCTGTGACCTGGAATGCACGCGCCGACGTTCTAGGCACGTACCACGTCGGCGCCTTGCTTAACCGCCGCCGGATTCGCATTTACCCCACCCGCCGGTACAGCGGCCGCCTCGTGGACGCGACGCGGCGCACGCCACATCTCGTTCAACGAGGAAAGGCCGCAATACAGAAAGCCACTGGCGAACAGGATCAGAAACGGCAGCGACGGATACGCCCCCACCGCCGGCGTCATGGCGACCACGGTCGCAGCGACGAAGTACAGTCCGAAGCACGTCTCCAGATACGGCATGGCGCTGCGTCCCGGCGAATACCGCTTCACCGGCTTGCGAGGCGTCGCGGCCACGGCTGTGTCGGCACCGGCCTCCGTGGTGGTGACGGCATACTTCGGTGTGCGCACGAACGGACTCGCCCGGCCGGCCAGCGCCGAGAGCACGGCCCGCGCATTGTTCAGGCAAAGTCCCATGCCGAGCGCGAGACACAACGGCAGCTCGACGAGCCGCGAGCGCACCGGCCGCTTCAGCCAGCGCTGCCCGGTAAGGAAGAAGTCGCACACCGCGAGCGTGCCAAAGAAAAAGATGGGCAGGTCGAACAACAGCAGGTCGTGAAAGCCACTCGTTTGGCTGCGCACGTACACGGCCGGGCCGAGCAGGATGGCGAGCAGCGCGAGCAACAGGTACGTGACGTTCGCGGTGAGGTGGATGCTCGCTTCGAGCTTCGCCTTGAGTGGTACGCCCCGGCTGCGCCAGATGCGCCGCAACAGCTTGAGCGCGCACTGCGTCGACCCCTTGGTCCAGCGGTACTGCTGGCTCTTGAAGGCGTTCATCTCAATGGGCAGCTCCGCCGGCGCCTCCATGTTAGGCAGAAACACGAAGTGCCAGCCGCAGATCTGCGCGCGGTAGCTAAGGTCGAGATCCTCGGTAAGCGTTTCATGCTCCCAGCCGCCGGCGTCGTCAATGCAGGCGCGGCGCCAGACCCCGGCGGTGCCGTTGAAGTTGAAG
>SKZP01000185.1 GCA_007127275.1 Planctomycetota bacterium | reverse complement strand
CGGGTGCGACCCACGGGCGAAGCCCGTGGGCTTGGGGAGGAAGGGGGGCACGTCCCATTGATGGTCTGCGGGATCTGCGTCGCTCCCATGTCCGCGACAAAAAGGTAGGGTATCCGAGGTGAGGAGGATGCGACGACGCACCGCGGTATGGTTGCCGCTGGTGCGGCGCGCGCCTGTTTCGTTTCGCTTTGTTGTGTCACGGAGGCAATACCGGTTGGGCGAGTCGCAGTCGAGCCGCGAACATGACACGCCGGCGGCGCCAGAGTCGCTCGGCGGTACGCCTGCGGCGTGGCCGGTGCCGCGCCACCTTGCAGAGGTCGCCAGTCGGCGGGCGCTTTCTGGCGAATCGGCGGCGGATGCGGCGGTGCAGGCGCTGCGCATGCTAACGCTCGACAAGGATGCGCCACAGCGCGTTGGTGGCGTACATGCCTCGGCGAATGCGCTTGCCGTGTTGCTCGTCGCGGAGGCGGCGGCGAAGCAGGGGGCGAGCTTGCTCGTGCTTGCGCCCGGGGCCGAGGCGGCCGAGGGGCTGGCCGCGGACATGCGCATCTTCGCGGCAACGCCGCCGGCAAGCGTGCCCTCGCTCAAGCAATACGCACCAGCGGCGGTGCACGAGTTCGCGGCGTTGAGCGACGTGCCGAGCCCACACGAGCCGGTGCCGGCGCACACCGCAAAGAGCCGCCTAGATTTCCTGCTTGCCGCGCTGGCCGTGCAGGAAGGCCGACCCGGCGAGCCTGCGGCGCCGTTCGTCGGCGTGGCCCCGGTCAGTGCGCTAATGCAGGCGCTCAAGCCGCCGGAGCGGGTCAGCCGGGCGACGCTCACGCTCAAGCTCGGCGACACCTTGGATGCGCAGCAACTGCTTGCCCAGCTTATCGCCGAGGGCTTTGTCGCCACGAGCATGGTCGAGTACCCCGGCGAGGTCTCTGTGCGTGGCGGCATTGTCGACGTCTTCCCTCACGCGGCGCGCCATCCGCTGCGCATTGAACTGTTCGGCGACGAGATTGACAGCCTGCGCCCGTTCGACGTCGCGACGCAAACCAGCTTCGACCACGCCGACGAGGTGGAATTGCTGCTCGCCGGCGACCCTGTCGCCCTGCCCACCGAAGCCGGTGGCTTTCCGAAGTTCGCCACGCTCCTCGACTACCTGCCGGCGCCGACCTGGCTCGTGTTGCTTGAGCCGCACCGCCTCGTCGAGCGTGCCGAGCTTGCGAAAAAGTCGTGGCCGCTGCGCCCACCGTTTCGCAGTGGCGAGCGCGTCCTCTCCGCACTCGACAACCACCCGCGGCTCGAATTGCACGAACTGCGCCAGGGGCACGAGGGAGCCGTGAACCTCGACGTCAGCAGTGTCGAGCCGCTGATTGGGGACCTCAACGACGAGGCCGCCGGGGTGGCCGAGCTGAGCGAGCACTACGGCGAGGTGCGCATCCTTGTGCGCAACGACGTCGAGGCCCGGCGAGTGCAGCAACTGCTGGAGGTGCGCGGCGTCGACCTCGAAGCCCCCGGCTTTGCCTCGCTGAAGATTGCGCAGGGGGAAGTCGAGGAAGGCTTTCTTTCTCCCTCGCTCGACCTCGCCGTGCTGCAAAGCGTCGAGCTGTTGCAGAAGACGCGGCTGAAGCGCTCGCCGCTCGAGGCGGTGCAGCGCACGCAGGCGGTACACGACTACCTCGACTTGAAGGAAGGGGACTTCGTCGTCCACGTCACCCACGGCATTGCGCAATACCGCGGCCTCTCGGCACGCGAAAGTGACGGCATCACCGACGAGTATCTCGAGCTCGAGTTCGCCGAGGGGAAAGTGCTGCACGTGCCGGTGGTGAACTGCTCGCTCGTGCAAAAATACATTGGGGCGCGCGGCGCGGAGCCGGAGCTTTCCCGCCTCGGCACGAAGTGGTGGAGCCTGAAAAAGCAAGCCGCCGAGGAAGCCGTGCTCGACATGGCCGGCGAGCTGATCAAGCTGCAGGCGGAGCGCGGCGTGCGCCCCGGCGTGCAGGTGCCGCCGGACGACGAGGCGGTGCTCGACTTCATTGCCGACTTCCCCTTCGAGGAGACGCGCGACCAGGAGATTGGCGACGCGGAAATCCGCGGCGACATGCAGGCATCCAAGCCGATGGACCGACTGCTCTGCGGCGATGTCGGCTACGGCAAGACCGAGCTTGCCATGCGTGCCGTCATGCGGGCGGCGAACGCCGGATATCAGGTGGCCGTGCTCGTACCGACGACGGTGCTTGCCGAGCAGCACTACCGCACCTTCAGCGAACGCTTCCGTAACACGCCGATCACCATTGAGCGACTCTCTCGTTTCCGCACCGGGCAAACGGCGAAGCAAACGCTCGAACAGGTAAGCCGCGGCTCCGTCGACGTGCTGATTGGCACCCACCGCATCCTGAGTCAGGACGTCAGCTTCGCCAACCTCGGGCTTGTGGTGATTGACGAGGAGCAGCGCTTCGGCGTGCGCCACAAGGAACGGCTGAAGCACCTACGGGCGAACGTCGACGTGCTAACCATGACGGCGACGCCGATTCCGCGTACGCTGCATCAGTCGCTGCTCGGCATTCGCGACATCACCACACTGGCCACGGCCCCGCAGGACCGCCTCGCCATTCACACCGAGGTGCGCGAGCACGACGAGGAACTGATCCGCGACGCCATCCTGCGTGAGCTCGACCGCGACGGGCAATGCTTCTTCGTACACAACACGGTATATGACCTTGCGTCCGTCGCCGGCCGCATTCAGCAACTCGTCCCCGAGGCGCGGATCACCCACGCCCACGGGCAGATGAGCGAGCGCGCCTTGCAACGGGCCATGCAGCAGTTCATTGACCGCGAGGTCGACGTGCTCGTCGCCACCACCATTGTCGAGTCCGGCCTCGACATTCCCACGGCGAACACGCTCTTCGTCAACCGGGCCGACCGCTTCGGGCTTGCCGAGCTCCACCAGATTCGCGGCCGCGTCGGCCGGTACCGCCACCGCGCCTACGCCTACTTCTTGCTGGATCCGACGCACGCCTTGAGCGAGATTGCCCGCCGGCGCATGCGCGCCATTGCCGAGTACAGCCACCTCGGTGCCGGCTTTCACATTGCCATGCGAGATCTCGAGATCCGCGGCGCGGGCAACATTTTGGGCTACGAGCAATCCGGCCACATCGCCGCCATTGGCTACGACCTTTACTGCAAGCTGCTGCAGCAGGCCGTCGCACGGCTCAAGCAATAAGCGCTCGACGTGCCGCTCGAGGGCCTTACGCTTGCCCTGCACCTCGACGTCGACACGTAGCTTCCCGAGTGGTTCGTCCCCGACCGCCGCCAGCGCCTCGAGAT
>SKZP01000215.1 GCA_007127275.1 Planctomycetota bacterium | reverse complement strand
TTGCTCGAAGCGGCTCGGGAAACCATGCGGATTCCGGAGCGGGTCGAGGATTCGGTGTTGCTGCTCAACGTGGCCGTGCACGAGCGCGACGAAGACGGCGAGACACAGGTACGCGAGGGGATCTACCGCGAGTTCGTGCGCGGCCCGCAGATTCGCACGGAAGAGTCCTACGCCGGCCACGTTCAGCGCACGTTCGACGGGCGGCACCACGTCGGCGTGCGCTCCGGCGCCGAGGGAGAGTTTCGCACCTTCGACCTGCGCAGCGTACCGCGACTGTACCGCCACGAAGTGGAGGAGATTGTGCCGTTGCTCGGCGAGCGGCTGCGCTGGCACAACATGCTCTTGCTGCAAAGCATCACCGAACCCATGGAGTCGGAACGGGCATTCGAGGAGAGCTTCGACTTTGCCGGATTCGTGCGCCGAGGTGCACACCTCGACGCGGGGGAGGAGCCTCAACCGTTGATTTACGTGGAGCGGCGTTCGCGCTACCAGCGGCTCACGTTCGACCCCCGCGGCGAATTGCTCCTTGACGAGGAGCGCAACCCGCCGGTGGACGAGGTCTACTACATCGGCTTCGAGGTCGACATTGCCCGCGACGGCGTGGCACGCGTGTGGCCGCGAGAGTTGCGTGCCCGCAATGCCTGGCTCGGTGACAGCCCCAGCGGCGAGAATGAACGCGAACAGCGTCAGATCCAACAGTCCGTGCTGCGCTTTGTCGGCAATTTCCGCGAGGTGGAAAGCGGCCGGAGCGTTTCCATGCTGCTTCCGCGTCGCATTGTCAGCTACGAAAGCGGGGTGTTCAGCCCCATGCACGCCCTCTCTTTGGACGCACCGGTGCTGTTCGAGGCGACCCTACAACGGCGGATCACCGACTACCCGTATTCGCCGAGGATGCGCCGGCTGCACAGTGGCGTCAACCAGGGCATCCCGGACGAGGCGTTTCGGCGGCTGGAGTGGTAGCTCGCGCCCTCGGCTCGGGAGTTGCGCCCATTCTCGCCAGTGGCGGCTGCTGGCGTTTGCCCAATCCATCCAGTCCGCTTCCGCATGATATGTAGCTGCTGGCAGGTTCGACGCGTCGTCCGCATGGCCGCAGAGGTTTCTCCCGAGGGGCGCTGTTTTCATGCGAGGGGGCTTCGAGTGGTGCGTGAGGCGCGGCACGTGTCTCTTAAACACCGAGCCACAGAGCACACGGAGAGAGTAGGAGGAGAGGAATGTTGAAATCCCGCGTGCAGTCTTGAGTCGCCCCGCCGTCACCTTGGCTTGCTTTGTTGCGTTGAAGTTTGTGGACGTGGCGACGGCGACGAATTTTGGTAATATCGCCGTGTGGCCATTGGGAGCCGAGTGTGTGCACGGGGTGGTTTCCTTGTTCCTGGCACGCGTTTGAGGTCGAGGAGGGGTGGGCACTGAGAATGCTTTCCGCCGACGACATTCGGTTGCGCAATTTGATTGAGCAACGCGGCCTGCTCAGCCGCGGCGACCTTGAATTCTGTTCGCAGCTTGTCGACCAAGGGGGCGTCAGCGACATCCTCCAAGCCATCCGCACGCAGGATTTGTTGCCTGAGCCGACGTTGCGCAACCTGCTCTCGGAGGCGGGGATTGCCGCCGACTTTGTCGCCGAGCCTTCCTGGCGTCGTTCCAGCCACGCCGACCATGCGGGCAGCGGACGCAGACACACCGAGGCGCTGGGAGGCGCGAGTCGCGACAACGGTTCCGGGAACGGTGCCGCAACCAACGGGCAGGCGAACGCGGTGGGGACGCCGGAGATGTCCGCCTCGGACCTGGACTCCTTGTCCGGGGAGTCACCCGAGGGACAAACCGACTACTGGGATGCGGATTCGGTGGAGTGGGCCGGTGCGGACACCTCCGACGGTGATCCTTTCGGGGGGCTCTCCGCCTTTCCCGCCGAAGAATTCAACGGCGATGCGTTCTTTTCCCCTCACGAAGAACGCGACAACAACCAAAGCAACGACGCCTCGCAAGGTGTTTCAGCGCCGGGGCAGCAGGACGGCAGTGAGGAGGGTGAACACTCGTCTGCCGCGGGGTATGTGCCACCGGAAAGCAGCGGCACCGCGCCTGTCCCCCTCGACGAGATGGATTCGTCGGGGCCGGACTCCGCACAGCAGGCCTTGCACGACGACTCCTCCTCCGGCGCGGCCGCAGCGCCCGTCGAAGAGGAGGACGACAGCCGCTTTTATCAGGCGGTCAGTGATGAAGAAGAAGACGACTTCCAGGTCGGAGTGGACTCTTCGCCGGAGGTCTCGCGTCCGGGTAGTGAGTTGAACCGCCTCGACTCGGCGCCGGATGCGGAGCAACAGCCCCCGCAGGGAGGCTCGGCAAGCACGAGCGGCAGCGGCGAGCAGCAAGCGGCGCGCGTGAACCTGCCGGGAAGCGACGTGCAGCCTAACGCGACCCGGACACCGGGGACAACGGGACGTGTGCGTAAAATGAGTTGGGAGAGTCTGCGCTTGGGGGCGTCCGGCGGTGAGGGCGCACCTGCAGCGAGTGGCCACTCCGGTTCGGGCCGCCGTTCGGCACCCGCATTGCCCACCGCGCCGCTTTCCGAGGAGGCCCCGGCCGACGGCCACGTAAGCGGCAGCCGCGGGGAGCTGCCGGCGGGGTCGGCGCACGACAGTGACGACCTTTCCCGCGCCCACCGTGCTTCGGACGGTAGCCAGTCCGGCACCTCGGCAAGCGGCACGAGCGACCGGCAGAACTCGGATACCTCCTGGGCGAAATCCTCGCCGGAATGGCGCACCGACAACGAGTCCGACTTCGACGCTGTCAGTCCCGAGGGAGGCGAGGCCGCCTCGGCATTGCCGGTCGACGTCGGCGCCGCGGCCTTTTCCGCGGAGTCGAGCGATGAAGTTCCCATGGTCTCCTACGAGGCCTTGCTCGCCGCGGACGAGCAGATGTCGGCGCCGTCGGAGCTTGCGCCGCTTGAGCCTACGCCGGAAGAGTCGGCGCTGCTTCAGTCGGACGTGTTCATGTTCGGTTCGGGCGCGTTGCAAGGGGGCGAGGCGCCGCCAAGCGGGGAAGAAGGGGAGGCGAGCGAGTTCTTCGAACACATCCTTTCGGAGTCGCAGCGGCTCGAACAACTCGGCGCCACCGCTGCGGACCCCGCGCCCGCCAAAGACGAGGAAGTCAACCAGGAATCCACGGCGCGTACGCTCGCCCAACAGGCGCTTGCGCATCTGCATCGCGCGCAGGACAAGCCGGCAAAGCCGACGCCGAGTCCAAAGCCGCAAGAGCGCAACGTCGAAGGGCGTGACGCCTACGACCTCGAAGGGTGCAGGCTCGGCCGCATCAAACTCGTCGAAAAGGTCGGCCACGGGGCCACCGGCTGCGTCTACCGCGGCGAGGATCAGCGCATGCACCGCGAGGTTGCCGTGAAGGTGATGCCGCGCGCCTTCGCCTCCGACCCCTCGAGCCGCGAACGCTTCATTCAGGAAGCCATTACGCTGGCCAAGTTCGAGCCGCATACGAACATTGTTGCCGTTTACGACGTCGACGAAGAGGACGGACTCGTCTACCTCGCCATGCAGTTCGTGCGCGGCTGCTCGCTCGCCGACATGGTCCGCCGTCGCGGCGTGATGAGCGAATACCAAACGGTCGCCATCATCCGCCAAGTGCTGCAAGCGCTCGACTACGCCCACGGCAAGGGGCTCATCCACCGCGACATCAAACCCGACAACATCCTCATCACCGACGACGGCACCGCCAAGCTGACCGACTTCGGGCTTGCGCGGCAACTCGGCCGCGACAGCGGCATGACGCAAGCGGGGGCCGTGGTGGGCACGCCCTACTACATTGCGCCGGAGGCCATTGACAGCTCCGAGGCGGACGCGCGCGCCGACTTGTTCGCCATTGGTGTGACGCTGTATGAGTGCCTTACCGGCAACCGCCCGTTTAGCGGGCCGAACGTGCAGGCGGTCTTGCTGCGCATTGTCAGCGAGACGCCGGTGCCGCCGCGGGAGCGCAACCCGAAAATCAGTGAGGCGCTCGAGAATATCATTCTGAAGCTCTTGGAGAAGGACCCTGCACAGCGCTACCCCAGCGCGGCGTCGGTACTGACCGCATTCGCCGAGTGGTCGCCGGACGACGCCTTGAGTGCGATCTCCGACCGTTTCAGCAACGGGCGCACCCGTCGCGTTCCCGTGGAAACGTTTCCGACGCCGCCGGGGCGCAGCGGCACAAGCCGCCACACTGCCTCGGGACGCGTGTTGCCAAGCGAGAGCGAGTCGGAAGGTGAGGGCGCTCAGCCGCAGGGCGAGGACGAGGCAGAGCCCGCGTCGCATGGACAGGGGCCGACGCCGACGCCGCCGCTGGGGCTTCCCGCGGAGGCGGCCAGCGAGTGGGGACACGGCACGTCCATTGATGAAGAGATGCTCGCCCAAGCGTTCACGCCGGACATGCTCGCCGGGGTGGACGAGACCCATCTCGGCGCGGGTGCGAGTGGCGGCGACACCGCCGAGGAGTTGCCGGCACTTCCCCGGAAGGCTTCCCCGGCAGAGGGAGAGGCGTTTCCCGAGGCGGAGGACGACGCCGACGAGGCGTGGAGCAACTCCGCCATGGACGAGGATCCGTTCGACGAAGGGGCCGAGCCCGCTTCCGCTTCGCCGACGACCGCTGCGGAAACCACCGACCCGGATCCGCCGCCGGACGCGCCGACGACGTCCCCCGCCGCGCAAACGGCGGCCCGGTCCCAGGCCACGTCACCCGCGCCCACCGGCACGCCGCGGGACAAACGCGTTGGGGGGGCTCCCTCGCGGCTTCCGTTGGGACCTACGTTGCGCTCCGGGGCTTACGCATTCGAGTCGGGACGCAGCCGCTACCTCCGCAACGACGAGCCGAGCGAGACACGGCATGAAGTCCGGACGCCACGCGAGGAACGTGGCCACAGCCACCGGCACGAGTCCTCGGCAGCGGGGTCTTCGTCCCCCGCGACAGGCTTTCGCAGCGAACGGCGCCACCGTCGCGGCGACGCTTCCACTGCGGATGTCGGTGCCCGTCCGACGTCGACCCGGCCCGCCGAGGAAACCGCCTCCGCGGATACCGCCGCCGCGGTACGTGCAAGTCAGCGCCGGTCGCCGCGCTACTCGACCGTGTCGCTGCGCAGCGAAGAAAGTAGCGCCGCGATGGCCTACGGCGTCCACGCGGGAGATTCTTCCACAACATATATTGCGACCCGCACCGGCTCCTCGAGCGGCCAAAGCACCGTACCCTCCAAGCCGTGGACGGCCGTGGCACGGCGCGGGCGCGACAAGGTGCGCCGTCGTCGCAAGCTGTGGCAATCCACGTTCGCGCGCTACGCTCTCGGCCTGTTGCTCGTGATTGCCTTTGGCGTAGGGGGATTCCTCATCACGACGTACTCGCGTCCTACCGCGGCGAGTCCGCCGAGCATGTTGCCGGCTGACACGCTCGTGTTCGTCGAGGGTCCCTCGCCCGAGGAGGTGCTCGAACGGATCAAGCAGTCGCAGGCGTTGCTTACGCCGCTCGAAGCTGTCGAGGCCTGGGAGGAGGACCTCGCAGCCACGTTGCTCGAACTCGGACGTGCCGGCGGCCATCACGACGCACCACGCCGCCTTTGGCGCTACGCCCGCAGCGACGCCGCGCGTACCACCCTCGCATTGGTGCCCGAGGCCTCTGCAGCGACCGCCGACGCGCAGTGGGTGTGGATGTTCAGCGGCCTCGAAGCCTCGGCATTCGAGTCCGCGCTGGCCGGTTACGCCGGCATCTCCGAGGCCGAGCCCATCCTCGGCGCGGACGGTCGGCGCACCGGCTACGTCTTCGCCGAAGGCGAGACGCTGCCTGTGCGAGCCGCCGCCTTCGTTGGCCAGGGCACGCTTGTCGCGAGCGCCTCGCCGGGGGCCGTGCAGCGCGTCGTCGACTTCGCCACCGGCAACAGCGGGTACAGCTTACACAGGCAAAGCGAGTTTCGCCGCTGGTGGGACGAGCAGCGACACGGCGGCGCGTATGCTCCACCGGAGGGGGTGCGCATGTACCTCGCCACGCAAGCGCTTGCCGAGCGCGTGGACAGCCAGCGCGTGCCGCCGGCGTTGCGGCTCGCCTTCGAGCACAATGTCGAACGCATCACCGCCGTCTCGCGCAGCCGCCAGGGCGTCGCCGGCACCGACTTCACGCTCGGCGGTCACGGTATCCCGCTGTTGGATGTGCCGCTTAAGCCGCTTGAGGATACGCGGATGCTTGAAGCGCTTGCGCCGGATGTCTCGCTGATGATGGCCGGGCGAGTCGAGCCGTCTCGACGCGGATATGCGCGACTCTACCGCTGGATGCGCTCGCTCGGCGAGCCGGTGCGAAGCGACGTGGAGTGGTTGCTCAAGCCGGTGTTAGGCGGCTCCGCTGATCAGGTCGAGCGTCTCTGGAGTGGCGAGTTCGCCTGGGCGCGCACAACCGAGGACCGGCCGCTGCTCGTGCTCGGCGTGCGTTCCGAGCCGAGTTCGGATGAGGTACGGGACATGCTCGCGAGTTGGATTCCGACTCGCGACACGCAGGGACGCATTCGCAGTGGCGACGAGCAGTCCTGGGCACTGTCGCCAACGCGGTTGATACTGCTCGGCACACACCCGGAAACGGTGGCGAAGGCCCGCGAACGGATCCTCCGGGAGCAGGACAACCTCGCACAGGCTCCCGCCTACCGCCGACTACGCCCGGGACTCGACGCCAAGCCGGAGTTGCTCGGCGCCTGGCGGCTCGAGCGCATGGTCCGCGACGCCGCGGGATTCGACCTGAACGCGCTGGAGCACGACACGGCCATTGCCGCCGAGCGCCTCGTGTTGTTCGGCCTCGAGCGACGGCGCCACGGCATTTCCCTGCGAGTCACCGTGAATGACGTCGACCTTACCGCGCTCGCGTTGACCGCGGCGCCGCTGCATCTTTGGGGGGCGCTCCCCGAGGAAGTTGCCTGGCCGGGAACCGCTGGCAGTTCCCCAGCGTTCGAGCTCTCCGCACGCGTCACCCGCGCCAACGTCGAGTTGCGTTGGTCTCTACCCGAGTTTGACGTGCCGGGCGAGCCGAGCCACCTCGTGGTGCAGCGCCGCCTTGTCGACGGCCGCGACCGCGCCTACGAGGTCGTCACCCGCCTCTCGCCAAACGCGCGCAGCTACGTCGACGAAGCGCTGCTCGGCAACCACGTCTACGAGTACCGCCTCGCGCTGCGTACTGCCGACGGAAGCCTCACGCTCAGTCATCCGCATCGCGTCTCCGTGCCGCAACATTCCCAGCCGGTCGCGCCGCCGAACCTCGAGGCCCCCGAGGCCCTCTGGCGCGAACGTTCCGTGCTCGGCACCCGCTACGTCATCTCCATTGCCGGTAACCACTACACCGTCGGCGACGTCCTTCGCGACGGCAATGATCACCCCTTCCGCATCGCCGGCGTCCGCACGCAAGGGGAGCGCCTCTACCTCACGCTCGTCAGCCAGAATGGCAGCACCTTCCAGATTCCCGCTCCGCAGCCCAGTGGAAACTGACGCGACCTCACCGCGGAAAAGCGACGTGTCGCTTGCCCTCGCGCCTCGGGTGCGTCACATTCGAAGAGGTCGGCGGCAGTCCGTCGGCGAGCGCCGGCGCGCTTCTGCGTGCCGGATGGAGGTGTGCACAGGAGAAGGAGTGAACGAGATGGCTTTGGGTGATTATATTCCGTGGCGCAAGAGCGAAGCCGGCGCAACCGGCGCCCAACATCCACTTTCGCGCTTGCAAGGCGAGTTGAACAACCTCATTGAGTCGTTCATGCGCAATCCGTTGGCGGCCGGAGGCGCAAGCGCGACTGGCGGCTACGTCCCTCCCGCCGACATTGTCGAAACGCCGGAGACGGTCGAACTAAGTGCCGAGTTGCCGGGGCTCGAGCCCAACGAGGTCGAGGTCTCCATTGCGGAGGATTCGGTGACCATCAGCGGCGAAAAGCACAGCGAGACGGAAGCCACGGAGGAGACCGGCTTCTACCGTGTCGAGCGCAGCTACGGCCGCTTCGAGCGCACCATTCCCCTGCCCGTCGAGGTGCGCGTCGATGAGGCCACCGCGACGTTCAAGAACGGCGTCCTGAAGGTCACGCTTCCCAAGGAGCAAGCGAGCAAACGCAACGTCCGCAAGGTCGAAGTGCGCAGCGGCTGAGCTGCTGACTTAAAGGCCGCGGGCGAGCTTCCCTGCGTAGCCCCAAAGGGGCTCCTCGAAACCCGGCCGGAAAGGCAGTTCTCTTGGTTAGCCGCGACGCGAAGCGGAGCGTGGTACCCCCACGTTTTCCCATGAGTCCCACGTCTCGGGGTTTGCGAGACGCCTCCGTGTGGCGCACTTCACATCGCCTCGCGGCGAACCAAGAGGAATTGATGAAACAGGCGTGCGCAGGGCTTGCGCCCTACGCGTTACCTGGCCGTTGCGCTGCGCGGCGCGCACGGCGACGGCGCGGCAGCGGATGCGGCTGCGCCGGGGAACCGACGGGAGGTTGAGTTGCCGCATCTAGATCGTCCGCCTGTGGACCGCGAGCCGTTTGCCAGTTGCGAAGAGATCTTGGGGTACTCCTTCCGGGATCCGGCATTGCTGCGCCAGGCGCTCACCCACGCCTCGGCACGCAGCGAACTGGAGTGGAGCAACGAGCGACTCGAATTTCTCGGCGACGCCATCCTCGGCCTCGCCGTCTCCGAGCACCTCTTTCACGAGTGCCCCGAGTTGGCCGAGGGTGAGCTGACCCGCATCCGCGCCGCCATTGTCTCGCGGCAAACGTTGGCGCGGCGCCTACAGGCGACGGGACTGCACGCATACGTGGCCATTGGCAAGGGACTCGCCATGAAAACGCGCATCCCCACCTCGGTCCTCGCCAACGTCTACGAAGCACTGGTCGCCGCCATTTACCTCGACGGCGGCTACGGCCCGGCACGCGACTTTTGCCTGCAAACGCTCGACGAGGAGATTTCTTCGGCGACGCAGAACGCCAAGGCGCACAACTACAAGTCCACGCTACAGCACCTCGCACAGCGGCGCTTCTCGGTCGTGCCCCGCTACCGTTTGCTCACGAGCCGCGGTCCCGAGCACGGCAAGAGCTTTCATATTGCCGCAGAGATCGGCGAGCGCCGGTATCATCCCGCCTGGGGCCGCAGCAAGAAAGACGCGGAGCAAGCCGCAGCGGCGCGCGCGTTGGAAGAGTTGAAGCAGGAGTTCCCGGATGACCCGGTCTTTGAGCACTGGGTTCCGCCGGCGGAGTGATTCCTCAAGGAGCAAGCGGTCATGTTTCGTCGCCCCAGCCTGATGATGACGCTCTTCCCCGTGCTTGCCTTCGTCGCCGGGGTCATGGTCGGAAAGTACCTGCCGCTCGGCTTTCTCCCGGGGCCGCAGCCTGGCGAGGAGCGCGACGCACCCTCATTGGGCGAGGCCCTCTCCGACCTGCTCGGAAACGTCGGCAAGCGTGACCAACGCCACGCCGAAGCCGAAGAGAGCGCCACAGGGGAAGACGAACTCGCACCGGCGGTCGAAGACACAACCGAGGCCGAAGCGAGCGCTCCCCCGGAGACGAGCGACGGGGAGCACGCACGAGCCTTCGTTTCCGAGCCGGTCCTCGTCGTGGATGTCCGCTCGGCCAACACCTTCGTGGTGCAGAACCGGGCCGGTCGGCGTCACTTGTTGAGGCTCGCTGGCGTGCCGGAGGAAAGGGAAGAAGTCGCCCGGGAACTGCTGCGTTTCGACGGCTACTACCTTGCCGTGGATCTCGCTTCCCCCCCGCTCGACGAAACGGGCCGCCTCCACGGCGTCGCCTACGTGCAGCCCCGCGGCTGGCAACCGGGGCAACCCGTGGACAGAAGCCCCGAGCGCTCGCTCAACGACGTTCTCAGGCGCGCCCTTGAGCAACACGGCAGCCACTAGGTACGCAGACTTGCGGGAAAGGCACGTGTTTAGCCGCAAAGGCGGCCGAGTGGAGGCCACCCCAACCCGGTTGCGTGCGCGAGAGTTGGCGGTCTCGTTGGCTTTGTGTGTCTGGACGTTTATACTGGACGTTCCTGCCGACGGACGTCGCCGCCTTCTTCCTTGTGCCGTATGAGCCTTTCCACGTCGCTGCCCGGACTGACTGAGTTGCGCGCCACGGATCAACGGTTGGCGGAGATCCTCGTCGTCGAGGGGTTCCTTTCCGAGGCGCAACTGCGCGACGCGCTCGGACAGCAGACCACGCGGCGGCCGCCGGTGCCGCTTGCGGTGCATTTGATCGAGCTCGGCTTTCTGCCGCCGGAGGACCTTGCGCACTTGCTGGAAAAGCTGCGCGACCTTTCGCCGGAACGCAGCGAAAGCCGGGCCGGGGTGGTCATGCAGGTCATCCAGGGGGAAGACCGCGGCCGTGCCTTTGTTGTGCCGAGTTGCTACCCGAGCGTCGTCGGTCGGGGAGCGCACGTCCCCATCAAGCTGAGTGATCCGTTCGTCTCTCGGGAGCACTGCCTGCTCGACGTTGAGGGGGGTACCGTCTACTGCACCCACCTCGCCGGGCGCAGCGACACGCTGGTCAATGGCCGCGTGATTGAGGCGCGCACGCCGCTGGGGGCGAACGACCGCGTCACCATTGGCCGCACCGTCTTCGCCCTTGGCTCGGCGGAGACGGAGCTCTTAGAGGCGACGGTGGCAAAGGAACTCGACGAAGCCGCCCCCGCCAGCCACGGCGTACGCGTCGAGGCAGTGAACGTCTCGCGCGTGGTGCGCAACCGTGACACCGGCCAGCCGCTGAAGGTGCTCGACGAGATTGATTTCGTCATCCACCCCGGGGAGTTCGTCGTCATCCTCGGCCCCTCGGGGAGCGGCAAGTCTACGCTGATGAACGCGCTCAACGGCCGCCGCCGCGCCACCTCCGGCCAGGTGCTCTACGACGGCCTCGACCTCTACGCCGACTTCGACGTCTTCCGCACGCAGATGGGCTACGTCCCTCAGCAGGACATTGTGCACACGCACTTGAGCGTGCGCCGCGCCCTGTATTACACGGCCAAGCTCCGCCTGCCGGTGGAGACGAGCAACGACGAACTCGAGCGGACCATCCAGCGCATCGCCCGCAAAATGGGGCTTGAAGAGCGGCTGATGACGCGGATTGGCAACCTGAGCGGCGGCCAGATCAAGCGCGTCAGCCTCGGCTCGGAACTTGTGTCCAATCCCTCGGTTCTCTTCCTCGACGAGGCGACCTCCGGGCTCGACGCCGGCACCGAACGGCGCATGATGACACTGTTTCGTCGCGTCGCCGACATGGGAAAGACCGTGGTCTGCGTCACCCACAACCTCGAGAACATCAACCAGGCAGACCTCGTCGTCGTCGTCGACAAAGGCAAGCTCGTCTACTACGGGCCGCCGGATCAGCTAGCCGAGCATTTCGGCTGCCCCTCGGTGGCCGACCTCTACGACCGGCTCGAAGACGAAGACGCCGCGGTCTGGCACGAGCGCTTCGTCGCCTCGCCGCTGCACGCGCAATACATTGAGAACCGCCGCGTGAGACGCCAACTGCGCGAGCAGTCGCAGCGGCGCGCCGACGAAAGTGGCGTCGACCGGGAGCGCACCTTGATTGCCGCAAGGGACAGCAAGCCCCAGCAGGCGCTCGCGTTGCAACTCGCCCAGGCGCCGCTCTCGGCGATGCACCAGTTTCGGTACCTTCTGCTTCGCTACTTCGAGTCGACGGTACGGGATACGCGCAACCTGACGCTGTTGTTGTTGCAGGCGCCGCTGATTGCGCTCGTCGTCGCTGCCGTTTTCGACGACCTGTATCTGTTGATGTTCATGATGACCATCTCCGCCGTTTGGTTCGGCTGCATCAACGCCTCCAAGGAGATTGTCAAAGAGCAGGAGATCTACAAGCGCGAGCGGATGGTCAATCTGAAGCTCTTGCCGTACGTGCTCTCCAAGCTCGTGCTGCTGGTCGGACTCTCGGCCATTCAGTGCCTGATGCTGCTCGCCATCATTCGGGCACAGTCCGACTTGGCCGGCCCGTTCGGGCTGCAGTGGCTCTCGTTGTGGAACGCCTCGGTCGGCGGGCTGTTCATGGGCTTGCTCGTGTCGTCGCTGGTCAACTCGACCGACAAGGCGCTCGCCATTGTGCCGCTGGTGGTCATTCCGCAGATTGTCTACACGGTCAACCCGGCCATTGGCGTCGCCTTCACGGAGTTCAACCAATTTGTCGCCGAGTGGAGCATCCTCGCCTACTGGGCCTTCGACGCATTGCGCACCAGCGAGGTGATGACCATTGCGCACGACTACGGCGTCGACCTCGTGCCAGAGTTTATCAA
>SKZP01000045.1 GCA_007127275.1 Planctomycetota bacterium | reverse complement strand
GTCGGCGGCGCGTTGAGCGGCGTCCGCCTGGGTTTGTACGCGCTTGTACTCCGCGCTGGCTTCCTGTTCCGCTTGCTCCGCGCGGGCAAACTCCTCCAGTGCGGGCTTGAGCTTGCGGACTCGCATGAGTTCGGCAAGTTGCTCGCGCAAGGGCTCGAGCCGCTCGAGGGCCTGTGCTGCGGCGGTGAGCCTCGCTTGTGCCTCGGCGTGTCGCTGCTGCAGCGCGTGGGCTTCGGCGTACCAGCGCTCGGCTTGTTCCACCTCGGCCAGCTCGGCATGTGCCTGCTCGAGGTGTTGCTGCGCTGTCTCGAGCGTCGACTCCCAGTCGCTGCGCTGCTGCTCGGTCAACAGGGACAACGCGGCGAGCACCTCCTTATGCTGTTCTCTTTGCTTGTCGAGCTCGCGAAATGTTTCGTGCGCCAGCTTGGAGATGTGACGGAACACACTGCTGCGGGTGAGCGACTCGAGAATTTTCGCGCGTTGTTCCGGATCTGCCTTGAGGAATGCGGCAAACTCTCCCTGCGCCAGCAACGCGGCTTGGCAGAACTGTTCGAAGTCGAGGCCGAGCAGGCGCTTCACGGCGTCGCGCGTCGTGGTGACCTTGTCTGTGAGCAGCCGCCACGTTGCCGCTTGTTCGTCGTAGCGGTGGAGGTGCATGCGCGGTTGCTGGACCTTGCCGTTACGGCTTTCGTTCGCCCGGCGCACGCGCCAGGTGGAGCGGTACAGTGTCGTGCCGAGGCGGAAGGTGACTTGCGCCTCGCCCGAGGCGGTACCGCGGCGCAGCAGGGAGCGCGGATCCCGCTCGTGCACCTCGCGCTTCGTTTGTTCGTCGTCGCGTCCGACGACCACCTTTGAGCGCCCGTGCAGCCGCGCGGTGTAGCCGTAGAGTGCGAGGGTTACGGCGTCACAGATGGTCGTTTTTCCCGCGCCGGTCGGGCCGGTCAGTGCGAACAAGCCGGCGCTGGACAACGGCTCCGCCTGGAAGTCGAGTTCGAACTCTTCGAGGCTCGCGAGGTTGCGGCCGGAAAGGGCGAGCAGTTCCATGCTAGGCCTCCCGTTCTTCTGCCAGGGCGTCGTCGTTGCTCGGTGTTAGGCGCTCGCGCGCCTCGGCAATCAGTTCGCGCAGGTAGGCCCGCATCTCGACGGGGATCTCCTCGGCGGCGCCGTTGCCGTGGCTGCCGTTATGGTTTTCGCCGGGGTGGCTCGTGGCTTGCGCCCGGTCGTAGCAGAGGGTGAACACCTCTTCCGGATCCAACTCGGCAAGCGACTGCGGCTCAAACGCCGGCAGGGTTGGGGCGCGTTCCTGGTCGGCGCCGGGTGACGACGTGGCGGGCGGCGAGGCGGGGCTCGGCCGTTCGCGGCGGATTTGCACGAGGCGCGCGGCTTTGCCTTCCAGCGCGGCCTCGACGCGTTCGCGCACGCAGTCAGTGGCGCTCGGCTCGTCGAGCACGTGCACGGCGAGGTAGGGCCACTGTTTGGGCGTTGCGTTCGGCGCCGCACTCGCCTCGGCGAGCGTTGCGTCTAGTTCGACAAGCACGTCCCCAAGCGGGGCCGCCTTGGCACGGCCGGGGGCGCTGCGCGGCACGCGGATCATTTCGACCGGTGGCGTGAGTTTACACGACTCGTAGCCGGCGAACGTTCCTTGTGCGTCGAGTTCGACGAGCACCGCTTGATGCGCGTACCCGACCTCGCTCATGGACAGTGGCAGCGGGGAGCCGGCGTAGCGGACGTTTTCGCGGCCGCCAACGGCTTGCGGCAGATGTACGTGTCCCAGGGCGACGTAGGCGAGGTCCGTTGGAAACAGCGCCGCGGCGCTCGGAGACTCGGCGCCGTCGAACGGGGTCCGCAACTCTGCCTCCGAGGTGACGGCGGTGCCCGCCACCTCAAGGTGCCCCGTGGCGACCACGCCGAGCGCGTGGCCCTGTGTAGCGGCCGCGGCGACGGCTTCGCGGGCCAATTCGAACGCCTCGGCATAAACCGCTTCGACGCCGGCGCGTAGCCAGCCCGGTTGCGAGGCGTCGCAGCGCAAGTCCGCCGGGCGCAGAAACGGCACCGCGACACACACCGCCCGCGGCCGTCCCGTCGCGTCGTGCAGCGGCACGAGCACGCGTTGCGGATCCAACGCCCCGGAGTCGCGCCGTGCAAGCCGCGCCACAAGTTGTATCCCCTGGGGCCGCGCAAAGGGCTCCGCCACCTCGAAGCGCGCCACGGGGTCGTGATTCCCCGCCACCGCGACCACCTCGAGCGTCGGCTGCCGGCGTTGCGCCTCGCTCAAGAAGCGGTACCACATACGCACTGCACGCGCCGGCGGGTGCACGCGGTGAAACACGTCTCCCGCAACCAGCAGCGCGTCCACCCGTCGTTCTTCAATGATCTGCAAGATCTGGCCGAGCACTGCCTCCTGCTCCGGCAAGCGGTCGAAGTGGCCGTAGACCTGTCCCAGGTGCAAGTCAGCAAGATGCAAGAGTCGCATACACACCCTTTTTTGTGACCTGTACAAACCAACAGCACCATACCTACCACTGTTGGAAGAAGTAAAGGTGCCCATTTTCGCAAGAGGGGGGGCCACCGGTGCTCGCTTTGGCGGCCGTGGTGGCTCGCAGCAAGAGTCTAGCCTGTGGGTACGACATCCTTGGCTGCGGGTGTCCGCGAGGCTGCACGCGTCCTGCGCTGGTTGATTCAGGACGCGGGAGGCGGCTTGGTGTGAATCAGGAGTCTGCGGTCGTCGTCGACGCGCACCTTTTGCATACTGTGGGGAGGTGCGCGCGAGACCGGGCTGCGCCGCCGGAATTGAAACTTTAAAGCCGCCATGCTGGGGTGCCGCCGCACCTGCGCTCGTCACCGGCGGCCGTCTGGAACTTCAGGGGATTTGGGCGGAATTGCGACGTTTCGGTGGGCGTTTGCTACATCAGTGGTTGTGAACGGTTGCTGGGGGGGCTTGGATGACGACTCGCCTGTTGAATGTCGGCGCGGTGACGGCCACACTTCTGCTGCTGCTTGCGGCCACAGCGTTCGGACAGCCGTGACCGGCATGTAGCAACCCCGCAATTCCCACGCGCGGGGATGCGGAGGCCGGTTCGGCTTCCCTCGGTGAATGGCAACCCGGCACGGTACGGCTCTCGTTTTCGGCGCTGCAAGGCTTCGGCATGGACGGCAGCCACGGCGAGGACCGTGGCCTCGACGAGGACGGCGAAGTCGTGGAGGTGCCGCACCACTTTCACGACACCTCCGTCGACTTTACACGCTTCGAGCTTACCGCGAACTTCGACCTCTCACGGTCGTGGCAGGTGCGTAGCCGCCTGCCGTTCGACATTTACC
>SKZP01000179.1 GCA_007127275.1 Planctomycetota bacterium | reverse complement strand
TCAGGCGCCGCCGCACGCGGAGGTGCCGCCGACCGTCGAAGCAATGGAGGGGGACATTGGCGATCTCGACGTTGCCAAGCGGGCCGGGGAGGGGGCGCGCTTTGTGTACCAGTGTGCGAGTCCCCCGTATCACCGGTGGCCGAACGTATTGCCAACGCTCAGGTGCCGCACTTCATTGGCAACCCGGACATGCGCCACACGTATACGTATGTGCCGGACGTCGCGCGGGCAATGATTCACCTTGCCGAGCGGAGGAGGCCTGGGGGCAGACCTGGCACGTGCCGAGTCCGGAGGCCGTCACCTCGCGCAGTTTCATGTACCGCATGTGCGAGCTTCACGGCATGCCGCAGCGGGAGGGGCGGATACCGAACTGGCTGTTGTGGGTGGTGTCGTGGTTCCGTCCGATGTTCCGCGAAACACGGGAGATGTCGTATCAGTTTCGCGAGCCGTTCATCCTCGACGACACGAAATGCCGCAGCGCCGATCCGGAACTCGCACCGACGCCGTTGGACGAGGCATTGCGCGCAACCATTGCATGGTTTCACGACCACCCGCGACCGCCACGCCGGTAGCGGCAGAGCCGGTGAACCACGTCCGGCGGGAACGTATTGCCACCCAAGCCCACGCTGCGGCCCGTGGGTCGAGGCCCGAAACGGCTACGACCCATGAGTAAAGCCGGGGGCGGCACTCTCTCTTGACCGGCGGTCGCGGACAAGGCAATGCTGGTAGGGACTCCAGATCTCCTCGCGCGGTGCGGCTGAAAGCGTGGTATGGCTGCGGCACCGTTCCACCCCAACTGACGAGGTCCACTCATGGCGATCGAGATTCATAAACTCGGTGAGGGCTCCTACGAAATCGTCGGCAGCAACGGCCAGAAGCTCTCGCTCGATCAGGAACAATTCGAGGACATCTTTTACGCAATCCCCGAACAAGTCGGCTCCTACAAGAACGAGACGGAGTTCTTCCGCCACCTTACCGACAACATCTGCAGCGACCAGGCCCAGCGCGACACTGTCAACGCCATGCTCGACGCCGAGCCGGACAAGGTCGTCGCCCTGCAGCAGATTCAAGACAAGGTCCGCGAAATCGGCACCTAGCAAGCCCGCCAGGTTCGGCTTGCGAAACCAGCCCACGCGCTGCGGCCCGTGGGTCGAAGCCCGCAACGAGTGCGACCCACCGCAAAAACATCCCGCCAAGCCCACGGGCTGCGGCCCGTGGGTCGAAGCCCGCAACGAGTGCGACCCGCGGGCAAACCCGGGGGCTTGGATGGAACACAGAATTGATCGCGGGTCGTATTAGTCTCTGCCGATCCGGGGGACTCGTCCGCCCCCCCCCTTTTGTTTGGGCCCTCGGAGCGTCCCGCGATGATTCTCGAATCCGCCGTGCGCAAGGAAGTCGGCGCGATCTGGCGGCTTGCCTGGCCGGTCATCCTCGGCAACGTCGGCTTCCTCCTCATGGGGCTTGTCGACACGGTGATGCTCGGCCGGCTTGGCGAGCAGGCGCTCGGTGCGGCGGCCATTGGCAACATCCTGATCTTCGGCTTGTTTGTGCTGCCGATGGGAATCCTCGCGGGACTCGATCCGATGGTCTCGCAGGCCTACGGCGCGGGCAACGACGCAGCAATCGGCCGGGCGGTGCGACGCGGCGTAATCCTTGCCCTGGCCCTCTCGCTTCCACTGGTGGTCATTTACGCCGACGCGCGCTGGGTCCTGCGCCTCTTGGGCCAGCCGCCGGAGCTTGTGCCCCTGGCCAGCGAGTACATCCACGCCTTCGCCTTTAGCGTGACGATCTCGCTCGTCTACCAGGCCTACCGCCACGTCTTCCAATCCATGGGCATTGTCAAGCCGTTGATGTGGATTGTGCTGAGCGCGAACCTCGTCAACTTCGGCGCGAACTGGGTGCTCATCTACGGCGTGCCCGAGTGGGGGATTCCCGCGTATGGCGTGACCGGCGCCGGCTGGGCGACGACGATTGCACGCGGCTTCATGTTCGCGGCGCTGCTGGTGGTGATGGCCCGCGGGGCGTATCTCCTCGGGCCGCGACTGGCGGCCGCACTCGAGGGACGGGTACGCGTGCGGCGCGAGATGGCCGGCGTGGCGCAACTCTTCCGCGTCGGCTTTCCCGTCGGTATGCAGGTCAGTCTCGAGGTGTGGGCGTTCAGCCTTGCCGGGATCATGATGGGCTGGCTCGGCACGCTGCCGCTGGCGGGTCACGCCGTGGCGATCAACCTCGTCTCGCTCGTCTTCATGGTGCCGATGGGGGTGAGCGTCGCGGCGGCCACGCGGGTCGGCCAGTCGGTCGGTCGCGGCGACGCCGTTGGCGCACGCCGTGTCGCCTGGACCTCCCTCGGGCTGACCGCGGCGATCATGACCGGGGCCACGCTCCTCTTCGCGCTCTTTCCGGACGCGCTGGCGGGGCTCTACACCACCGACGCCGAGGTCGTCGCCATGGTCGCGATCCTCTTGCCGATTGCCGCGCTCTTCCAGCTCTTCGACGGCTCGCAGGTGGTCGGCTTCGGCATCCTGCGCGGTGCGGGGGACGTGCGCGTGGCGATGTGGTTCAACCTCGTCGGCTACTACGCCCTCGGCCTGCCGATCGGCTACGTGCTCGCCTTCAAGCTAGGCTTCGGCGCACAAGGCGTCTGGGCCGCACTGGCCATTGGCCTGTTCGCGGTGACGCTGATGATTCTCTGGCGGTTGCGCACGAGGCTGCGCGGCGAGTTGCGTCCGCTAATGCCACTGCGGTAACGAAGTCGCATGGCCGCCACGGAAAAACAACCCGCCAAGCCCACGGGCTTCGCCCGTGGGTTGAAGCGCAATGAGTGCGACCCACGGGCGAAGCGCGTGGGCATGGGAACGCACGGATTGCGCCGTGTTGCGTCGGTTCGGCTACCCGTGTACGCGGCGACGCACGAGACCGAGGGCGAGCACGGCGAGCAGGCTCGCAACGAGTAGCGTTGCGTTGGCTCCGCCGCCGATGGCGCAGAGGCGGTGGGTCCTGCGACCGCTGCTGCCGCTGCTTCCCGTCGAGGCGCTGAAGTCGACGGTGGTGCTGCCCGCGTCGCTGGCAACACCGGGGTGCTCGGCCGTCGCGTCCAGTGTGACCGTGCCGTTGAAGCCGGCCGCGACGACGACGGTCACGCCCTGCGCGAGCGTGTCGTTGAGCTCGGCAAGCTCCCCTTCCAGCGTCATCGACGTGCCCGGATTCGCGCCGCCGATCCGCGTCACGCCGGTGCCCACCGTTACCTCCACCTCGCCAGCGTCGACCTCGAGCGTTAGCTCGAGCAGGTCGTTGCCCGCATTGGGGTAGTCGATCGAGAG
>SKZP01000322.1 GCA_007127275.1 Planctomycetota bacterium | reverse complement strand
GAAACGAATCCTCAACGGCATTCGGTTTTCGCCCGCTGCTCCCTTGCATGTGAGCACGCCAGGGAATACCCATATTTTCTCGCGCCTTGAAGGCGGACCTTCTTTGCTTCGCACTGCGTCGCTCATGCCGGTACTGCTGATTGATAACTACGACTCGTTCGTCTTCAACCTGGCTCGCTACGTCGAGGAGTTGGGCTACGAAGCGCTTGTGCGCCGTCATGACGCGCTTACGGTCGCCGACGCGCGAACGCTTGCTCCTTCCCACATCATCATCTCGCCGGGTCCCCTGGGACCGGACGACACCGGCGTCTCGCGAGAGATACTACGCGAGCTCGGCAGCGAGGTGCCGACATTGGGGGTATGCCTCGGGCACCAGTGCATGGCGGCGGTCCACGGCGGACGCGTCGTTCGTGCCGCGCCGGTTCACGGCCACGTCTGGCCCATTCATCACGCAGGCGCCGGCATCTTCGACGGCCTCGCACGTCCGTTTGCCGCGACGCGCTACCACTCGCTCGTCGTCGAGCCGAGCACGCTTCCCGAAACGCTCATCCCGCTGGCCTGGACGGCCACGGAGTTCACAGCGGCGCAGGCCGACGCGCTCCCCTGGAGGCCGGACGAGCCAGGCACGCTGCTGATGGCCTTTGCCCACCGCACTCTGCCCCAAGTCGGCCTGCAGTTTCACCCCGAGTCGGTCGGCTCGGAAAACGGCCATGCGTTGCTGGCTCGCTTTCTCGCCGCCGGCGAGCGCTTCCACCGCCATGCCGGGGACTGGCAGCCCACAGAGCAGCCTCGCGTCACTTCGTAACCGCCCGGAATCTGCGCAAAAAGGCTTGCTTGCCGCGACGCAACGTGGAGCCGTGGCAGGAGCACGCGTGTGGCAGGCGCCGCGCAGAAACGTGGCGCGCCCGAATCCGCCGGTTTCCCGTGGACGAAACGTGAAGGCTCTGGCACCGTACAAGCCCTGTTACTTCTTTTCCTCCGCGTGGCGTGCCCCTGGGAACGTGGCCTGAACCGATGCCGGTGACGTGGCCGACTTTGCTCGCTTCGCTTGCCGCGCTCACCGTGGCGTTGTTCGCGGTGTGGCCGAGTACCGTGTCCGCACAGCAACCGGATGCGGAGACCGTCGAAGGCGGCGCAGACGGTGGGAGCGACAACGGCAACGAGGAAAACGGCGTCAACGACCGCGCAGACACGGAGAGTGACGCTGCGGCCGAGCCAGCGGAGCCAGCGGAGACGGACACTCGCGAGCGCACCCTGCCTTCGCCGCCGGTGGTCAACGGTGAAATCCGCGTCCAAGACGAGCCCGGGGAAGCGGCCGCAGACGGTACCCTGCTGCCGGCGACTGTCGAGTTCACCTTTCAGGACGAGCATGGCGAGTTCCGCGCGTGGGACGAAAACATCCCCGACCTGCGCGACCCCGAGCGGATGCACGACATGCTCGTCACGGTGTGGCCGTATGCCTTCACCATTGTCGCGACGTTCGTCGACGCCGAGGGAGTTTACGTGCAGCACATGCGCATCAGCGGCGAGCGCCTCGTGGTGTGGCACGGCTACGAGCCCCCCGAGGACGGCAGTCCCGTGCCGCTCGAGTTTTACGCGGCGGGAAATGTGCGCGTCACCTTCGAGCTGGAGCGCCTCGACGGCAAGGCGTTGACGGACGAGGACGAGGCGCTCGCCGACAACGTCCTGCGCTTCGAAGAGGTATTCTTTTCCCTCTCCGAGGTTCGCGGCGTCGCCTCGCGCGCGCGTGTGCGCTACCGGCATACCGAGCAGGAAAGCTACTACTTGCGTGCCCGCGAATTGCGCATGCTCAGCCTCGACGACGCCGTCGCCGAAGACGTTGCGGTAAGTATGACCCCGTACCTGATTCCGCAACTGTACCTGCACGCCGACGAGGTGCGTTTTCGCCGCCGGCAGGATGTGAGCGTCGTCGACGTCGCCAATACGCGGCTGATGTACCGGGACCGCGTCGTCAGTCCGTTCTTCGACCGCTCGCAAAACTTGAGCCGCAGCAGTTTTCTGCGCAGCACCTCGGTCGAGGAGTCCGACCGCTTCGGCTTTACACTCGACGTCGAACTCGACCTGTGGCTGTTGTTGCACGACCGCATCCTCGGCCGGAAGTGGCAGGATACGTTCACCGGTCGAATCATCGGCGGCGTCAACCTCTACTCCGAACGCGGCATTGCCCCGCGAAGCCGGTTTCGCTGGCTCAACGACTCGCTCGACGGGGGCGCCTTCGCCTTTTACATCCACGACTCTGGCGACGACACCCAGTTCGGGCGCGACCGCGGCTTCTTTCCGCTCGAGGATCCCAACCGCCTGCGCCTACGCGCGTGGCACCAGCAGGAGTTCCCCCTCGAGTTGCACCTTGCCGCCCACTTCTCCTACTTCTCCGACGAGAACCTGCTGTTCGAGTTCTTCAACCCCGAGCACTCGCGGCAGGAAAATCAGGACACCTACCTCGAGTTAACACGCTACGACCCGTTGACCGGCATCCGCGTCTTCGCGAACTACCAGGTCAACGACCATGTCCCGACGGTCGAGTACTTGCCGCGCGTGCAATTCTTCATTTATCCCTCGCGCTTGCTGACCGTGCCAGGGCTCGACGCCCCGGTCTACTTTCAGTTGCGCACCGACGTCGCCTACGTCGTCGACCGCCCGGCGGCGGGCTCGGGCGAACCACGCACCTCCTCGACGCGGCTAGACATGCGCCCGGGACTGGTGTTGCCGGTCGACATGGGCGTTGCCGGCTTTTCGCAGGAGATGACGTTGCAAACCAGTTGGTACGGCTGGGACGTCGACCTCCATGACGTCACGCTTCCCCAGCGCATCGCCATTGAGTCGCGCACGAGCCTCTCCACGAACATTTTCCGCACCTTCGACGTCCAATCCGACACCTTCGACCTCGACGGTTTGCGCCACGTCATCCGGCCCGAGCTTGTGTATCTGCACCGGTTTCCGGTGACGTATCTGCACGGCATGGATGCCGAGTCCATCCCGCAGTTCGACGAAGTGGACCGACCGCTGGGTGTTCACGACGAATTGACGCTGTCCCTGACGACCTTACTGGAAGGGAAGCGCCAAGTCCGCAGGCGTGGGCAAGCATTCATTCGCGACATTGTCACGCTGCGCGGCGAGATGAGCTTCTTTCCACGGCCGGAGCGAGACAACGACGGCATTTACTGGGGGCCGCTGATTGGCTCGTTCCAGTTTCGTCCGCGGGACTGGCTCAGCTTTCACGCCGACATGCGCTACGACTGGGCCGCCGCGAGAATGACGCGCTACGGCGTCGGTGGTACGGTGGACGTCCACGACGCAGGG
>SKZP01000131.1 GCA_007127275.1 Planctomycetota bacterium | reverse complement strand
CTTGACCTTCTTCGTCGTCTTCTTTTTCTTCTTTTTGGCGCGCTGCGCCTCCGCGTCTTCGTCGAGCGCCGGGAGATCGTCGTCGTCGAGCACCGGCGGCGGGGCGGCGGCGCCAGCGTCCTGCTCGGCAAACTCGAGCTCGATCGTCGTCGGCTCAGCGACCGAGGGCGCATCCAACATCTCGGGCTCGGGCGCCGAGGGCTCGGGGTCTTGGTAGTCGCGCGCCCGGCCGGACCACGGCTCAAGTCCCTCTTCCTCTTCCATTTCTTGCGGCTGCGAGCCGGACAGGTTGGGATCCTTGTAGTCGCGGGCGCGACCGGTCCACGGCTCGAGATCCTCCTCTTGCTGCGCCTCTTCAATCTGCGCCTGGGCGGCTTGCGCGGCGTCGGCGGCCTCTTGCTCCTGCCGCTGCTTCGGGGTCAGGTAGGGATCCTTGTAATCGCGGGCGCGGCCGGTCCAGGGCGCAAGCTCGTCGGAGACCACCGTCAATCCTTCGTCCGAGGCATGGGCCGCCGAGGGTTGCGCCTCTTCCTCCCCGGGAAGATCCGGCACCTCCTCGAGCGTCGGAATCTGGCTGATATCGTCCCCCGACTCGAGCGACTGCACCATCGTATTGATCCGCTCCTCATCCTCGGGCGTGGTATCCAACTCGGCAAGGTCGTCCACCGGGCCCGGTTCGCCGAGTTCGGGCAGTTCGTCCGACACGCCGTCGCTGACGTCGGGGGTCGAGTCGAGGTCAATGTTGAATGCCTCTTCGGGAAGGGGCAAGTCGCCGCTGTCGGCAAGCTCGACACCGACTTCCGCTTCGCCACTGTCCCCGATCTCCGAGCCGCCGAGCTCGTCATCGCTCTGGACCGGCTCAACGGGAACCTCGTCACCGCCAAGATCGTCACCGCCAAGATCGTCATCGACTGGATCGGCAGTCAGATCGGCAGTCAGATCGGCAGGAAGGTCGTTGTCGAGGCCGGCATCCAGGCCAGGATCTGGCTCGCCAAAATCGGCTTGGTTGGCGAAGCCGGGATCGTCGTCGAGCGCCGACGGCAGCGCGCCGAACCCGGCGTCGCCGGTACCGCCCGGCACATCCATCGCCGAGGTCACGGGAGGCTCGCTGACCTCGGAGCCGAGAAGTTCCTCGCCTCCGTAGTGCCCTTCGATCTCTTCGGTGCGCCCGAGGCGGCCGTGCACCTGCATTCCAGCGACACCGCCGGCACCGCCGTCGTCGAGCGCCGAGCCAAACGCCGCGGCGCTGTAGACTTCATGTTCTTCTTCGGCGGGTTGCGGTGGGTGCTCTTGTGCCTCACCGAGCGGATTGACCTTGGCGGGGGCGAGCACGCTGAGCGCGACCCCTCCCTCGACACGCGTGACCTGGAGCTCGGCCTGGCAGCAGGGGCAACTCGCACTTGCCTCGAAGGCCGGTGCCGCCGTGGTGGGGGTGTCGTGCGACTCCCCCGCGCTGATCGTACCGGCGCCGGAGGCTTGCGCGTGGCTGTGGCCGTTGCTGCCGTGGCTTCCCATGCCTGCCGCGGCGGACTCTACCTCGTCGTCGGAATACTCGTCATCCTCGTCGCCGAAGAGCAAGCGCAGATCGGGCTTCTCCGGCCAGTTCACCTTCGGCAGGTCGTCCACCGGCTTGCGGGTAATCTTGAAGTCGATGCCGGCCTTGCTCAACTCGACGAGATGGTCGCGGACATACTCCATCTCCTCGGGGCTGACGTCGCGAAACAGGGTGATCGGCGCCTTTCGCAGGATTACTGCCGCCACGTCCGCTTCCAGGCCGATCGCCTCGGCGAGCGCCACGGCCGATCGCTGCGGCTCGACGTCCTCTTGAAGCGAGGCAATGACAATATGAAACGAGCCGGTGGCGTCCGTCATCAGAAGTTCTCCTCTTCCCCAAAACGAAGCGAATGTAGCGGAAGTCGACATTCGCATCGGCTTCGTCGTCGGTGCGCGAAACCGATCGAGCGTCGACGAGAGAGAGGGCCTACCTCTCCGAGTGCGCTCGCCAACCGGAGCGGGATGCCTTACCTACGACGACAATGGCGCAAGGGTAACGCAACGAGCACCGGTACCAGGTCGCTTGCCGCCTCCCCTCACTCGATATGCTAGGCTTGCATCGTCGGCCTTGACAACGGCGGCCCGACGAGTTTGGCCTTGCTCTTTACACCCCCCAATTTGCCCGTTTTGCGAGCAACTCGCAACCCTCTTTCGCACACTTTGCGCACCCAGCTTCGGAGAGTCTCGCAATGGCGGAGTCGATCGTCGGCCTGGGCAGCGACATCGTTGCGGTGTCGCGCATCGAGGCCATGCTAAAGAAATACGCGGAGACCTTCTGCGCCCGGCACTTCACCCCCGCGGAACGCGCCTACTGCGACGCAGGCCGCGGCGGCGCCCAGGCGCAGCGCTACGCCGCCCGCTTCGCTGCCAAGGAGGCCTGCGCCAAGGCGCTGGGCACCGGCATCGGCGCGCACGCCGGCTTCAAGGAGATCGAGGTGGTGCGCACGAAGCTCTCCGACGGCCAGACCGACGGGCCGCCGCAGATTCACCTGCACGGCAACGCCGCCGTCACCGCCGAGCGCCTTGGCGTTACGCGCATCTTCGTCACCCTCGCCCACGAGCGCCAATGGGCCACCGCAACGGTGATACTGAGTGCGGCGACCGGCGCATGACCTGTACTAACCGAGCCTCGAGCATCTTCACGGTGATTTCGCCGTCGCGGCCTTGCGCGGCCTTCGCTTGTGATGCTGCTCATCGCGTTGAGAACCGTTCCTGGAAATAGCACCTCTCCCGCCAATGTCTCAGCCGCACCCACTGCATTCCGAGCCGGTTCCGCCCACTGCGCTCATCGTCGTTGCCGCCGGACAGGGCACCCGAATGCGTGCCGGCACTCGCAAGGCCTACCTCGAGTTGCACGCACGCCCGGTGTTGTTTCACACGCTGGAGCGATTCCGCGACCTTCCCTTCATTCGCGAGCGCTTCGTCGTCGTTGCCCCGCAAGACGTCGAAAGCGTGCGCCGCAAATGGCCCGAACTTGAACGGGATTACGCGGTCGACGCGGTGCTGCCGGGCGGTGCCGAGCGCGTCTACAGCGTCGAGGCGGGCCTGCGCGCCGTCGGTACCGTCACCGCGTCCCCGTCGACCGAGCTGGTCGCGGTGCACGACGCCGTGCGGCCGTTGGTGCGCCCGGCGGGCATCGAGGCGGTGTGTCGCCGAGCCGCCGCCATCGGTGGCGCCATTCTCGCGCATCCCATCAGCGACACCTTGAAGCGTGAAGCCGCGGCCAGCGACGGTACCGGAAGTGGCGATGCATCGCAGCGTAGCATTG
>SKZP01000484.1 GCA_007127275.1 Planctomycetota bacterium | reverse complement strand
GTGGGAGCTTGCGCATCTGCTGGGTGACTTGCGGATGTGGACCGGCGGGCCTACGACGGTGAATCCGATCGTGGCGTCGCGCTGCGGGCAGTGGGTGGCGGTGCGCAAGAGCGGAACGCGGCTTCCCGGCGTGCGCTGGTGGGACGTGTTGACCGGGCGCTTGATCCGCGAAGACCGCAGCGCATCGTTGGTCAGCACGATTGCGCCGGTGGCCGACGACAGTGGCATTTTGGTTGCCGATCAAACCGGCATCGAGGAGTGCGACGCCAACACCGGCCACATTCGCTGGCGGCTCGAATTGGGCGCGCCCGCCGAGGTGGTCGCGCAGTCTCCTTCGGGACGGCTCGTTGCGTACGTGCTCAAGGAAACGGTGGAACTTTGTTGGCACGATCTAGCCACGGGCGAGACGGAACGCATGCCGTTCGAGAGGTCGCACTATGCGGTTCATTCGCTGACGTGGTGCCCGCACAACCGTCGCATGCTGCTGTGCGAAACCTTTCGACATCTCGTCTTTGACAGGCAGGCTCGCGACGTTGTTGCAATCTCGTTGGGTAATCAAGCCGGGCGTTTCGATCGTTCGGCGTTCAATGCGGCAGGCGAGGTGATCAGACCGGAGTGGATCGACGAAAATCGACTCGCACGAAGGAACGAAGACACCGGAGAGCTTGTGCCGCTTTCCTGCGGTGCGTTCGAGGGAAGGCGCCCGTCGCGACACTGGAGCGCGAACTGCTGCGCCGAAACACTGCCGGTTGCGCTTGTTGTCAGCAGCGGATCCAGGCATGTTGTCGACTACGAACGGGACCGCTTGCTTGGCTCGATCCCGTTCACTGGCTTTTATCCGCGTGTGTCCGTGTTGCCACAGCACGCTCGACTCTACGGCAGCAGCGACCACAACGTCGATGTATGGGATCTTGCCGGTGGCACGCGGCTTCAGCCGCCGCTTTTCCGCCGGTTTACGCCGTCGGCGTTCGACGTAACGCCGGACGGAGCGCACGTTATCTGCGGCGATGACGACGGATACGCGAAGCTGGTCAGCATGCGAAGCGGTGATCTGGTGCAGCGACGGCGCGTCGGTGGCGCAAGCCGGGTTCGTCACGTTGTTGTTTTGCCCGACGGCTCGGCGGCGTTGATTGCGTTGCGTTCGACGTTCTGGCTGTGGGATCTGCACGACGATACGGTGCGTGGGCGGTTTCGCGGACTGCCCGAACATGCGCTGCTTACATGTACCGCGTGCGGCAGCGAAGCGGTGGCGTACTGTCCCCAAGAGGGCCGCGAGTTGCGCTGGCGCCTTCTTGAGCGGGTGACGCGGGAGCCTGCCGTGGACGAGTCGCTTCTCCAGGTTAGCGGGACTTCTCGACGCGACCGCATCGTTGCCTCGCCGGATGGACGCTGGATTGCGCTCACCGCGCGGGAAGGCGTGCGCTTGCTGCCGCAGCAGCCCCCGCAGCAGAGGCGCCGCGTTCAGCGAGGCCGTATAGTCGCATCACCGGACGATGAGTGGCTGCATCCGATGCAGTTTGACCCGAGTGGCCGCTACATGCTCGCGTTCTGCTCGCGTCGGCAGCAGTTGTATGTCTATGATTTCGAGCACGAAAGATGGTGTGACCTTACGGAACTCCGCTGGGCAGCCCCGCCGGATCTTCACACGGCCAACGAGCAAGTGACTTGGTTTCGCTATCACAATGACGGCACCCGCCTTTGCGTGACCACCGCAAGCAATTTGCTTCTCCAGTTCCGCCCCTCGAACCGACGCAGCTAACTCGACGGGCTATCCACTTAAGAAGGTGAGGCGGACGAACGTGACTTGCGTGTCCTCTTGGACGTAGATCGGCGCTTCAAGGTCGCGGTGTTCGTGCTCGTCGATGAAGACGAGGTAGAGGCCGTCCTCGAAGGCTTGCAGGGCGGCGCCGACGGCTTGCTCGGGGTCGGCTTCGGCAACATCGCGGCCGCCGGGGTCGAGCTTGCCGCGATTGGTGCCGGCGTCGATCTCGGCGGGGCTCAACACGCGTTGCAGGCGGCGTTGCACGCGGCGTTCGTTGTAGGCCTCGACCTCCTTGCGCACGATCCACTCGATCAGCTTGCGCAGGGTCAGCGGACCGCCGTCTCCCTTGGGCTTGGGTAGCGGTGGTGGCGGGACAGAGAAATCCTCGAACGGTCGCTTGCGGGAGCCGATCGACTTGGACGCGATCGTTAGCGGCATCGTGGCTTCCTTGCGGGTCGCGGCAGCGGCCGCGTCAACGTAGTTGCTCCAGAATCTTCGGATCGTTGATCTCGTCGTCACGGGCGAACAGCAGCAACTTCGACATCACCTCCGCCGTCTTCGGATCGTCGTCGGCGAACGGCAAGAACAAGCGCCCTCGATGCTGCGCATGCACCGGCACGACAAAGAGCGCCGCCCCTGGGTAGCGGTGTACGTTGCCGCTGCCGAGGTGCAGGGTGTACTCGCCCCGCGTGCCTTTGATGAAAGCGCGGCTCTCCTTGAAAGTGACGTTGTCGAGGCACAGCAGCCGGCACAACTCGCTGGCGAGGGCTTGGCGCATTTCGATCGTCGAGGCGCTGGCTTCGGGATCGACACCGCCGCGGTGCGCGACGCTGACGACGAGGTCGAGGTCACGCATCGCTTCGCTGAACAGCCGCGGCGGCACCTCGTCAAGCGGCACCGGGCTATACTCCTCGGCCGGGCTGAAGCACACCTCTTCGATCGTCTCGCCTTCAACCTCGGCCGGCGTGCCCCACGTAAAGAGGAAGCCGACCCACGCCGTCAGGCGCGCTTCGTGGAACGTGCGGTAGACGCCGCCGCCCTCCCAGTCGGCAAGCCATCCGCGCTGGCCGAACAGGGCCAGCGCCTGGCTCGGATTGACCTGGTGGCCCGCGTAGCGTCGGGTCTCGCGCTCGCCACGCTCCGAGGCGGTCAACACGTATAATTCGCGAAAGATTTGCTTGAATGGCTGCACCCGCTCGCGCTCGAAGCAGTCGCGTTGCCAGTCGTGCCATGCGCCGGTTTGCAGCAGGTCGTGCGGATGCGCGATGCGCAGCGCCTCGTTGGCGCGCACCGGCTCGAGCTTCCCAGCGTGATCTTGCAGCGCCTTGCCTGCTTCGACCGGGAAGCCAAGAATCGGCTGCGTGCCGGCTTCGAGTTCCGCGGGCTCGTGAGCGCTGATCAACACGAGGCGCTTGAGCATGGGCGCGACGACGGGATGCTTGAACAGATCGTGCAACTCGTCGCCGCGAAACGTGTCGCCGCGAACCATCATCTGCTCGAGCGCGTCGCGAGTACGTGCCGCCTGCCGTTTGAGATGGCCGGCGCGCTCGCGCAATTCGG
>SKZP01000319.1 GCA_007127275.1 Planctomycetota bacterium | reverse complement strand
GGCGGACTTCGACAACGACGCCGAATGAGTTTCGAGGGAAGGCTTTCGTGTACGCCAAAACGAGGACGTCATGATTGACACGCACTGCCACATGGATTCGTCCCGCTACGACGACGACCGCGAGGCGGCGTTTCAGCGTGCATTTGATGCGGGGCTTACGCACCTTGTGCTGATTGGCATGGTGCCGAACAGCATTGACGCCACCCTCGCACTTGCCGAGCGCTAACCGCAACGGACATGCGCGACGGCGGGGGTGCATCCGCACGAGTCGGCGCAGTACAGCAACGAGGTCGAAGCGAAGCTCCTCGACGCGCTGAAGCACCCGCGCGTGACCGCACTCGGCGAGATCGGCCTCGACTGGTTCCGCAATTATGCGCCGCGGGAGGTGCAGTTGCAGGCGTTTCGGCGGCAGTTGGAACTTGCGCGGGAGTACGGGCTGCCGTTTTTGTTGCACTGCCGCGAGGCCCACGAGGATTGTGTGCAGCTAATCCGCGAGGTCTACGGCAGCGACGCCGAGCCGGTGACGCCCGCGCGGATGCCGATCGGCGTGGCGCACTGCTTTAGCGGCAACGCCGCGCAGGCGGCGGAGTTTCTGGAACTCGGCCTGTGGGTAAGCTGGGCGGGCCACCTGACGTTTCCGAAGTCGGACGAGATGCGCGAGGCGGCCCGCGCCACGGATCTCGCCTACTGTCTCGTCGAGACGGATGCACCGTTTCTCGCGCCGGTGCCGCACCGTGGCAAGCGCAACGAGCCTGCCTACGTGATGGAGACCGCGGCGAAACTCGCCGAGCTCAAAGGCGTGAGCCTCGAAGAGGTTGACCGTGTCACGAGCGCAAACGCCAAGCGGCTCTTTCGTTTGGATTGACGCGCACGCGAGCCGGTCGGCCACGGCTTGGCGTGTGTAGTCAGTCCAGCGGGTAACTCCTTTGGGTTTGCCGCGACGTGAAGCGGAGCGAAGTGCGGGTCGCGCGTTCACCCACCCGCGCGGAGCCGTCATTCGAGGGGGGCGCGCCAACGCCAGTCGAACCCTCCTCGCGTCGCAGCTAACCAACGCCTACCCGCAGATCTCGGTTGTGTGGCCCTCGCGGACCCGGAGTCTCTTGTTGTGCGGTCACGCGTCCAGTAGCTGCCGTGCCCGCCCGGCAATGCGTTCGGCAAGCTCGGCCGCGGGTGGCGTTTCCCCGTGAAGGCGGCAGTCGGCGAGCACGGCTTCCTTTGCCTGGCTGCAGGCGAGCACCCAGGTTTCCACTTCGTCGTCCAATGCCAGCAGCGTGGCAAGTTCCGCCTCGCTGGCTGCGTCGGCATCCCACTGAATGGCCCGCTCGAGCGACACGGTGCCTTGCGCGGCGAGCAGTTCCAAGAGACGCTCCACGGCACTGCGCACGACGTCGTCGTCGTCGCTTGCCGCGGCAATCAAACGGGCGAAGCCGTCACGGTTACTGGCGACGCGTTCGCGTTGCAACGCCTCGAATGCTTCCCGTTGCGCCCGCCGCTGCTCCTCCTTCGAGGGCGTTGGCACGTGCGCCGTCGTTGGGGCCGCTGCCTTTGCCTGCGCCGGTTTGCCCTTTGCGGCTTGCGTAGGTGTGACGGTTGACGCGTTGGCAGTCTCTTGGCCGCTGGAAGTTGGCTGTGCCTTTTGTTTCTCGCGGGCCTGATTGCCGTTGCGGCGTGTGCTTTGCGGCGGTGCGACCCAGTCGGGTGGGGCCTCCTTGCTCTTTTTCTTGCGCTTCTTATCCGGCTTGGGACTGCTGCCACCACTGCGCCGTTTGCTCGGCGAGCCGTTGCCCTGCGCCGTCGAAGACTCGGAGCTCGCGCTACGCTGCTGCTGTTGTTCCTGCTTCTGTTGCAGGTCTCGCTCCGCCTGCAGGGTCTCCTGTGTCACGCGCTCGAGTTGCGCCTCGATCCAGCCCGGCTCGGCGTCGGCCTCCGCACGTGAGGTCGCATTTTGTTGCGCAAGTTGCGCGAGCGTATCCAAACGGGCTTGCAAGGGCGCAAGTTCCGCAAAGCTCATCCGTTCGAGCGCGCGCAAGCGCGACGTTTCCGCGTCCAGCGGCGTGGCCAGCTCCGGCGGTCCCCCTGCCTTGCGCACCGCCTTGTAGGCGTCGTCGTACGCGTCGAGCACTTCGTCGAGCGCCTCGGCGACGTCGCGGATTGCCTCCGGCAGCCGGGCGCGCAACGTCGCGAGCCGCGGCATCAGCGCCGCCTCGCCGGCAGCAATCTCCTCGGCGCTGAAGCCGGCGTCGGAGCCGCTGCGGATCAGCAATTGCCGCACTTTGCCCGCGAGGCTATCCCGTGCGCCGGTTGCGGCGAAGTAGCGCTGGTCCAAGTCCTCGGGCACGGTGAACTGCTGCAGGCGCATGTGCAGGTTCGGATCCAGCAGCAAGTGCCAGCGGCCGAGTTGCGCGAGGGCGGCCTGGCTCGCCTTCAACGCGGCCTCGTGGGAGTCGAACAGCTTGCGCGCAATCTTGCCCTCGGCGTGCCCCGCGTCGAGGCCGACGTAGCCGTACACTGCCGTGCCGTCGTGTTCCTGCGCAACGTGCACCTCGGCGAGCAGGCCGTCGAGCAACGGCGGGATGTCTTGGTAGCGGTCGCTGTACGGTGTCTCCACCCGTTCACGCGCGGCATCCCACGCCTTTTTCAGGCGTTCAAGGTCCACCGAGCGGCGCAACTCGTCGTAGTCGTGGCTGACCGTGAGGCGTGAGCCGTCGGCGCGGTGCACCTCGACGTATGCCGCCATGCGTTCCCGTTGCAGCGCCTCCTGGTACGCCTTGCGCAACTCTTCCGGCACCGCGGTGAGCTTGCGCGTGCGCTGCAGGTGCGCGACGACGTGCTCCCACGCGGTGCGTTGCGCGGCTTCCGGCTCGGCCGGCGCGAGGAACGTGCGCACCAGTTCGTGCACCTCGTCGTCGCGCAGTGGTGCGCCGTCGCCGGCAAGCACACCGCTGACGCGCAGCACCGCCCGCGTTTGCGGGTCGTGGCCAATGCCGGCGGCCGCCACATCCGGCGCGTGTGCCGCGTCCAGCGCCGCGTTGAACAGCCGGGCCGCGAACTCAATCTGCCGGCGCGCAAGCCCGGGAATCAACCGGTCAAGCTCGCCCCGCTCGAGCCGCGGCACCGCCGTCACCGGCAGCGACATCAGGCACTGCGTCACCTCGTTGAACGGGTCGTCGACGTAATCCACCTCGACCGCTTCGCCGGCAAGCTCGACCTCGCGCGGATACCAATGATCCGCGTTGTGCACGAGATCATCCGGCAAGAAGTCACTGACCCGCATCTGCAGCAGGCGCTTCTCCCGCCGGGCGCGCGACTCCACGTGCTTGCGCG
>SKZP01000423.1 GCA_007127275.1 Planctomycetota bacterium | reverse complement strand
GCCGCCCCCCCCGGCGGAGCCGTCCAACGAAAGGGCATTCGGGCGTACCGACTGGCTGCGGAAGTGGTCAATCAGGTAGTTCTTGGCGATCCGGTAGAGGAACGTCGTGAACTTCGCCTCCGGCGAGTAGGACTCGGCAGCCCGAAAAAGCCGCACGAGCACCTCCTGAGCAAAATCCTCAGCCAGTTGCCGGTCACGCAGGGAGCGGTAGAAGAAGTTGATGAGCCCGGCGTTGTGACGCGCGACCAACTCGGCAAAGGCCTCGGTCGAGCCCTGCTTCACCTCAAGCATCAACGCTTGATCGTTCGCAGCGTCGTCGGCCTGCATCTAGCCTCTTCCGTCCGGCTGTCGTTGCTAGTGGAAACGCAGAGAATGCCCGAAGGTTCACGCAACCGGCGGATTATTTCCTCCTCCGAACGCGTCCATCCCTCGTGCCGCAAGGAAAGGAGGCAGCGTCGCATTATGAGACGTGACGGCAAAAAATCCAGGGGAGCCCTGGTGCCGTACACCGTGGTTTGCCCCGGCCCCGCCCGGCTCGCAAACATCCGATCAAATCCAGCATCCGGACAGCAAGGCGCTAGCCCACGTTTGCCAGGGCCGTTGCGACTCCCCCACGTCGAGTGCTGCGAACGGCCACCCGGGCGACTCATGTCTACGCCCGTTGGGCCGCGGGCTCGCCCGGCGCCGTTGGGTTGGGGTGTTTTGGTTCGCTAACGAAGTAGGTGTGCAGTTCTCCCTTTCCTTTGACTTGAACTTTTCCGCGCGCTTCGACGGGAAAGGCACCATTGAGCTGCGCGTGCGTTTGCTCGGAAATGTGGACGCGTCCGGGGACGCCGGTGGACTCCATGCGGCTTGCCACGTTGACGGTGTCTCCCCAGAGGTCGTAGAGCAAACGGCGCTCGCCGATCACACCGGCGACAAGGGGGCCGGTGTGTACCCCAATGCGCAAGGCGACGTGGTGGCCACCGAAGTCGCGTTGGGCGACGGCTTTGTTCATTTCGAGCGCGACGCGCACGAGGATGACGGCGTGGTCCGAGCGCATGTTGGGGACGCCGGCGGCGGCCATGTAGCAGTCGCCGATGGTCTTGATCTTCTCGACGCCGTGGGCCTCGGCAATCTCGTCGAACTCGCGAAACAAGTTGTCGAGCAAGCGCAGCACCGCGTCCGGCTCGAGGCTCGCCGAGAGCGGCGTGAAACCGACAAGGTCGGCGAAGAGCACGCTCGCCTCGATGTGCTTGTCCGCGACGCGCTCCCCCGCCTTGAGGCGCTCGGCAACCTTCTCCGGCAACACATTGAGCAACAACGCCTCGCTGCGCCGCTGCTCCTCGCGCAACTGCGCCTCGGCAATGCGGCGCTGCTGAATGAACCAGATCAGGCACAGCACAATGAACGCGCTGAACATCATCAGGTTGAACGCCATGATTCCCTGCGGCGCGTCGTTGCCCGGCGACGGTAGTTGAACGCCGAGCAACGGCAACGTGACAACCAAGGCCATGCCGACAAGAAAAATGGCGAGCCAGGCGAAGGCGTCGCGCGCGCCGAAGACGAGGCCACCAATGATCGGCGCGACCAACGCCCAAATGGGATTCGCGCCGGAGCTGACCAGGCCGCCTTGCATCAAGGTGATGCCGAAGGTGTTGACGACGGTGAAACCGACGGCGCAGTTAAGGCCCCAGAACATCGCACGCCGGCCGCCGTTGAGCGTGACCCAGAGGCCGACGAGACAGATGAGCATGCCCGGCAGCATGGTCCAGCCCGTCGGCGGCGCAAGCAGTTGCAACGCCGGGGCGGAAAGCAAGTAAACAACTGCACCGGCGGCAAGGATGCCGACAGCCAGCGCACGCGCAAAACTCTCTTGCGCGCCGGCGTCCGGCGGCGTGGTCGACTCGGCGAGGCGCTGCGCCCACGCAAGTCCCAGCGGCGACGGGACCGCCGGCTGTTGCCGCTCATGCGGGAAACGCAGAAAAGTGGTTAGCCCCACGGAGATTCATCCTGCATGCAAGGCAAGCGCGCAATTCATCCGCAACCCGTGCAAATACGGTACGGAACCCAAGGCAGCACGGTCAACGCTTTCCTTCTCTGCCTACCAGCGGTTCCCCAAAACGGCGTGAGGGGACCGAAGAGCTTGCGCTCTCCGATCCCCTTGAAGGCGAGGGCCCAGCTTCCAGCAGGTGCGGCTGCCGGACCTGTAAGGCAGGACGTGCGATTCTCACCACACGTCAGTTAGGACCGAGGCCAGGGCGAGTTGCATTGACGAGGGGTTGTCTTGTTGCCTCGGCGTTGGGGACGCAACCACCGTTAGGCAGTTGCGTACAATCTAGCGACACACCCTCCAATACACGGCCTTGCCGACGTCCATTCCCTGAAAAGAAACTTTCAGGATTTTCCCGACAGGGCCTTGTCCCGCGAACGGACAATGCGGCGCGCAACTACCGAGGGAACTCCCTTGGCCGTCGTCGAGCAAGGGTTTCCCCTAGCCACCGACGCTCTTCAGCCCAAGCTACCCCCTTGCTTGCCGCATGCCTGCCCGGTTAACTGATGACATCCCCTGAGCGTTGGCTCGAATGCCGAGTTCCCTCCGCTCCCCGCCGCGAGTGAAACGCAGCCGAGCCTCCCAACTCTCCCACGCACAGCGCCGCAAGATTCCCGTTGGCCGCCACAAAGGCGCGAGACCTCGCGGATTGTTGAGCGTCACGAGCGACGGCTGTGCGAGGAAGAGAACGTCGAGCAGCGGAAGCGACGACAACAGAGCACAGCCAAGCGCAGTAGCTCAAATGGGTGAGATATCTCCTGACGCCTTCTTTGGCCTACGACGCGGAAATTGTGCCCCCAAGTCCACGGGCTTCGCCCGTGGGTCGCACGCGAATTACGGTTCGACCCACGGGCGAAGCCCGTGGGCTTGGGGGAGGGGCAAAAGCCCCGCATTGCACCTTTGGCGCACGCAACGTTCCTTCCAATCAACAAATCCGCCAACTACGGGAGTCGAAGATGCAAGACTGGGTAAACAAGCGCATTGAAGTGTACTTCCGCGTGGACGCCCCCAAACTCGAAGGTACCGTCAAGGCAGTTTGCGGCGAAGGAGTCACGCTTGAAACCGGAGACGACGGCACGGCGCTGTCGCACAAGGTGGTCGCGACCTTCGTGCCGTTCGTCGCCGTCCGCCACATTAACCTGCTTGAGGCTCGCAGCGAGGAGGAGCAAGAACGCAAGCGGCACGAATTGGAAGAGCGCTTCCGCCGCATGACCATGGAACAGCTCGCCGCCCCAAGTCAAAAGCAGATCGAAATGCTCGAGAAAGAGGACATCTAACCCTTCCGCGTAGGTTGC
>SKZP01000152.1 GCA_007127275.1 Planctomycetota bacterium | reverse complement strand
TCGCGCGACTCCGCATTGACCATCCACAACAGGCCACTCAACAGCGCCCCTTTGAGCGTCGAGCCGGGGAGGTACGGCCGCATCCCGCGACCGGTGCGCGCAAACGGCATGACAATCTCGTCCGGACCCGGGACCCTGCTCGAGGCGTGCTGTACCACGTACTCGGCAACCTCGTTCGGCTCCAGGCCATGCTCGGCGAGGAAGTCGTTGATCACAAGATCCGGCGCTTCGAGCTGCTGCAACGCCTCGGCGTCGTCGGCAAAACGCTCGAGCAGGCGGTTTTCCGCCATGCGAAACAGTTTTCCGTAACCTGCGACGACGTCGGCGACGGTCAACGTCTCATTGTTGCCGACGTGCATGGGCGTGACCATCTCGAGTTCGATCTCGAGGCTGTTCACCAACGGCTCAAGCGCGCGGGACTGCTGCGCTTCCGCACCCGTCGACTCGGCGGTGGCAGTAGTACTGGCCTGCGTATCTGTTTCGGTCATGGAAGAGGCCCGTGGTATCGGCGGAGTCATGCAACGGCGAAAAACGAACGGCGAAAACAACAGCGCGACAGTCTAGACCGTCGTCGCCAAGCGCGCCACCCCGCAGCTTGCTCCCCGTGCACCCCGCAAACGGGGACGTCGGGCACAAGCCCTCGGGCAACGGCCCGTGGGCTCATCCCCCAATACTGAAGCAACGTGAGGCGCCGCCACCTTTCGGGTACACCGTCCGACAGTTCGCGCCCTTTTCGCGGGCTGGTCGCGGGGGTAGGATGCGCCGAGCCTCGCGATCTCGGAGGCAAACCGGCCGGGCGACGACCGGGAAGGGCTTTCACCGGGTTGCCCTGGTACGCGCCTCCGGAGCTGCAGGACCGCGAATTCGTCCACACCATCAGGAGGGACTCTCGTCCCTTACTCATGCAGAAGCATACGATTCCTGATGTGCACGGGGGCATTCGTTCCCCGTTCGCCAGAGAAAGGCGCGAAGTTTCGTGAGAGCGACTCGACTGGCGCTGTGGACACTTGTGCTTGCGGTGGCACTTCTTGCTGTCGGACCGCTTGGCGCGGCCCCTTGGATGACGGCGCTGGATGTGCGCGTCGTCGAGGAAGAACTGCTCGCTCCCGGCGTGCGGCCGGCAGACGTGGACGAGGTCGTGCTGTTCGAGGTGGACGACGACGCCTTGGAAACCGTGGCGCAGCGAGATCCGTGGGAGGCGTTGCTCGAGACGGTCGAGATGCTCGGCTCGGCGCCGCGTAGCATGCGACCGCGGCACCTCATTGTGTTGCCGCCCGAGGGGATTGCGCCGACGCGAGCGCAGTCGGAGCGGCTTGCCGAGTGGCACGAGCGGTGGGACACGTTGTGGGTGCCGTGGCCGGTGGCCCCGGACGGGCGAGCGTCGCGGCCTTGGCCGGGCGCCGAGTCGCATACGTTGATGCTCGACGGTGCGCGGCAACTCGTGCCGGGGGTGCCGTCAGGTGCGTCGGGGCTTCGCTCGCAAGCCTCTTCCGTCGAGGTGCGCCTCGACTTCGGCGAGCCCCCCTCCGGGGAAGCGACTTCTACAACGGCGGCACCCGCGTCCCCCACGGCGGAGCGGACGAATTCGGTGCGCGTACCGCATGTCGGGTCGCGGTTGATGGGGCACGCGGAAACGCTTCCCGCGCGCCTGCGCTTCGACGACCGGCTTGTGGCGCCGTTGCTCAAGGGGGGGCGCCGCTCCGTCGCGCCGCTGCTTCGCGAGCCAGACGGAGCGCTCGAGCGCCTGCACGGAGAATTGGCATTGAGCGCACGCTGGGTGGTGCTCGGTGTGACCGCGGAGCCGTATGCGGGCACCCCCGTGGCCCAGCCGGGTCGCGACGCCACGGAGCCGCAGGCCTACGTTGCCCCTGCAGTGGCCGAGACGTTGGTGCTGCGCGCCTTTGCCGGCGGCCGCTGGATCCGCGAGGTACCGCTGACCTGGCAGGTTTCGTGGCTCGTGCTGCTGGTGCTCGGCTCGTTGCTCTTGCTTCACCGGCTGCCGGCGTGGGGCCTTCCGTTGTGGGCGGCAGTGCTTGGACTTGCGTGGTGGGGGCTCGCGTTCGTGCTCTACGACGGGCCGCGGCCGTTGTATGCCCCACCGTGGGGAACGCTCGCGGTGATTCTCGGCGGGCTGTGCGTGGAAAGCGGCCGGCGTTTCTACGGGGCGGCGACACGAATGCGCGCCGTCGAGTCGACGTGGCAAAACTTGGCCGTCCCGGCACGCCGCCTACGCGAGGGGGCGCCTACTCGTTCGCCGCAAGCAGCGCCGGCTTCGCCGCGCCACGCGGAGGAAGACGACACGGCGACGCCTGCATTTGCGGAGACGACCCGTTTGCAGCGCGGCACCGCCACCCGGCGTCGCGAGGTGGCACGGACCACGCCGGGCGTGGCAAACGTCTCGCCGGTGGATGTGTCGCTCGACCGGCTGGCGAGTCTGATTCGTCGCGCCGTGGGCCACGACGGCACGGCGGGCGGCGGTCACGTCGCGTTGTTCGTGCGGGAGCCTCGGGAGGCGGACGTTCACCGGGGTGCCGAGGCCGAGGTGCCGAGCCCGTGGGTACTGCTGGCGCGCAACGTTGCCCCGGACGCGGCGGCCCCCGTGGTGGACCGGCCCTCGGGACTCGCTGGCCTCATACGCGGCGACAACGAAGCGGCCGAGGCAGAGGCCGAGGTCCACGGCACAGCCGGCGCGCGGACGGAGGAGCCGCGCGTCCTGCCAGGCGAGGTGTTGATGCGGCTGGGCCGCGGCGAACTGGTCGTCGCACGCAGCGAAACCGGCGGCGTAAGCGACTCCGGCACCGGCGGTTCGCGCCGACGTCAACAGTACGAGTTGCTCGTGCCGGCCTTGATGCCGGCGGCGACGGTTGCGCCAGGTAGCGCCGACACCTACCGCGTTACCGGCTTTGCCGCCTTGGAATTGCCCGCGAACTACCGCGACGACAAGGACTCGGAGACGCGTGTCGAGAATGCAGCGTCCTCTTCGACGCCGCCACGGCGCTTGTCGCTGACCCCGGCGATGCAAGCCGCGCTCGTCGGCGAAGCGAGCCGCACCGTCGACGACGCCCGCTGGCGCCTTGCCGCCACGTACCTCGGCTGGTTTGGCGACAACGCGAACGAAGACAACGACCACGACAACACGGATGACACCGAGGACCCGCAACGGCATGGGGCGGGAGCTGGCAGCGACGACACCGGCGACTCCCCGGGGAATCTACGCGAGCGACGGCTTTCCCGCCGGTTGATCCGCGACAGCGCGCACGCCTGTGAGATTGTCGTGGCCGCTGGCCTCGCTCGCGGGCTTCGCCTGCACCAGGCGCTGGAAGCGTTG
>SKZP01000416.1 GCA_007127275.1 Planctomycetota bacterium | reverse complement strand
GCCACTGCCAGCGGCACATGCACGAACAGCAGCACCACGCCGGCAATCAGCGGCAGCGGCAGCAACACGCAGCCCAGCGAGCCGAAGCGACCCCCATTGATCACTTGCTCGACAATCTCCGCTTCGCGTTCGCGCACGAAGTCCCAGTCAATCTCCCAGCGGCTCGGGGTGCCGCCGCCGTTTTCAAGTGGTGCCGTCATGGCAAGCTGACTTTCCTTTCGGTGCCTCGCCGGAGGCGAACCGGAGCGTCTCGTGAGGTTGTGCAGCCACGCGGACTTGTGCCCCTCAAACGCAGCAGACGGCACGTGTGTTGGGCCGACGCGGTTCTGACGGAACGGCGGGCGGGGGACGAGAGTCCCACGAGTCTACATGCGTTCGCAAACCCGTTTGACTCGGAAGGCTTTCGTCGGGTGCAGCCGGCTTGTGTTGGGCCACAAACCAAACCGGCCGCACATTGAGATCCGTAGTTTCAAGCCGACGGGCCGCGGCCCGTGGGCTTTTCCGGAATGCAAGTGGCTAGCGGTTTAGAGCGTCTTCCGAACGTTGGGCGAGCCTCCACGCCCGCCCTGCGCGGCACTGAACCCGTCTGGAACCGTCGGCGCGCAATCCGCATGCTGATTGAATGCGCCGTCGTACTCCGTCGGCGGGACGGGTTGGGCGGGTGGTTGGTTGCCTGTCGTCCTCGCGCACGTATACTGGCGTTTCGCTTCGCCGGCGGGTCGTTCGCCGGAAGGAACGGAGCGCTTCCAATCCAGATGCGACGGGATGATTTTCGCGTGATGGAATTCGGTCCGCAAGACGGAGAGTACGAACCAGACGGCGTCCTTGCACCGCCGCACGTTCCGAGTATCTCCGCCGAGCGTGCCCTCGCGGCAAAGGGGGATCCGCAGGCGCGCGACGAGGTGGCGCTCGCACTCTTCGGCACGTGGCCGCTGCCCGAGGTGGTGGCCGAGGCTGGTGAGGAGTCGAGTGAGTCCGTTGCCACCTTGTGCTCGGGCTACCTTGGGCGATGGATCCGGCACTTGTTTCCGGAGTCGTTCGACGACGCGCTTGTCGCGTCCACGGTGCGCTTCGTCGCCGAGGAGTTCGAGCCGCGCGTGATTGGCAAGTATAAAGCGGAGCGTGGCGGCTTCGGCGACTGGGTACGCCTTACAGTCAGCGACCTCGCCATCCAGCAAGCTGTTCGCCGCTTCCACGAAGCAGAGGCGCTTGCCGCCGTTGTCGAGCAGGTAGAGAGCGGCATGGAGGTGCCCGCCGGCGTCGCCACCGTGGGGGAACTCGACGCCGCGCAGCGCCGCGAGGCGCAGCGGGCTGCACTCGCCACGCGACAGGCCGTACAGCAACTGATCTGGGTGCAGTACTTTTTCGTGGACCCCGAGTTGCATCCGCCGGGCGCGGTGCGCCTTTCGCGTGCGGCCGGTTGGATCAAGGACATCTTCGACGCCTCACGCATCGAGGTGCGCTTGGACGAGTGCGACTCGCTCGCCCAGGAGTTTTTCATGGGCAAGATACTCGAACGCAACATCCTGCGGCAGTTCGACCCGGCGAAGCGCTCCAGCTTCAACCAGTGGATCAAGACCGCGGTGCAAAACTACGCCCGCGACAAGCTCACGCAGTCGGCGGGGCCGCCGGTGCTCTCGCTTAGTGACGCGCTGCACGCCGGCAGTCACGACGACGCAGCGGCGGAGGGGCCGCTGTCCTACGGGGATGCACCGCCGGCACAATTCGCCAGCGAGACGGCGCCGGCAACGCTGGAAGCGGCAGAACTCGTGGGGATGACCGAGTCGGCGGTTACCGTGCCGGCGACGGGGGCGGTGGCGGAGTCGCTGGAGCCGCTGCTTTCGGCAATGCTTCCGGGGATCCTTGCGGATGAGTGGCAGCAGGCGCTGCTGAAGCTCTTTTTCGGGCTTGTGCTTAGCGAGGCGGACCTTGTCGTGCTCGCGCGAGAGCGGCTGGCGCGCTGGGGCGTGCAGCTTTGCCTCGAAGCGCTTGGGCTCGTTCGCACCGACCCCGGCGAGGCGCTCGACGTTCCGGGGCTTCAGGAGGCCAAGGAGCGCCTGCGCGAAGCGGCCGCACTCGCCGACTTTGAGGCGGCGTCCGAGCCGGCACCCGAGGCGCGAAACCTTTCCGAGGCGCATGTCGCGGCATTGGAGCGTTACGCCTACGCAACGCTGACGCACACGAGTTCAACCCCGGCGCCTACGTTGCCCCGGGCGCTAAAGGAGAGTCGGCTTGCGCCGACGCTCGACGAGAAGATTGGTTTGATGCGTCGCGTGTTGATGGCACTGGAGCACTTGCCGGCGGCCGACGGCGGCCCGAGCGTGTTGTTGGCGACGAAGGAGGCGCTCGGTGCGTGGCTCGAGGAGGCGCGTACGCATGCGGGGCTCGAGCTGCAGGAGTTTCAGTCGCGCGCCCTGCGCACGGTCAACCAGCGGCAAACGAAGCTGCGCCAGCTCGAAGCGAAACAGCGCCAGCACGAGCCGGGCAGCCGAGAGTGGCACGAGCTCGACGAGCGGATGGCGGAGGTGCGTAAGGCTCTGCACAGCAAGGCGGAGGAGCTGCGCAAGCGTACCTTCGGTCCCTCGGACGCGGACCTCGGGCGCTTGCTGGGACTCGAGCCGGGAGCCGTCACCGGGATCAAGAGCCGTTTGCTGCGCAGCGTCCGCGAGTTGCTCGACGCCGAGCGGCTCGCCGAGCAGCGACGCAAGCTTTCCGAGTCGCTGCGTAAGCGACTCGGCGAACAGTCCGTCCGCGCCTACGAGGTACGCCTCCACGCGCTGGCGTACTGGCGCGCCTTTCCGCAGCACGCCGCAGCCGTTGCTCGCCTGCAAGCGCTGGCTCCCACGGAGGCCTTCGACGACCAGACCGCGCAACGCTACCGCACGCTGGAGCAACAAGTCCGGCACGCCAAAACCGGAAAAGAAGCGCAGGCGGCACAAGCCCGCCTCGACGAGTTGACCGGCGCACTGCTCGGCCGCTCAGAGCTGGAACGTGAAGGGGTGTCCCGGGACCGGTTGCTCGCCTACGAGCGCGAAGCGCTACGCTTGTTCACCGCACTCGTTGCGTTGCAAGAACTGGCGAGCGAGCATCCTCACGGGGGGTAGCCGGGGCAGGGAGGCCCGTCCTACGGGCGTGATTCCGTCCGAACATCTTTCCGCAACGAAAGCGGGACGCTTCCTGGGGTGCATCCCGTAGACAGGGACCTGTTGATACCGCAAGCCCACGGGCTGCAGCCTGCGGAGACCGCGTCTCCGAGTACAGGAACCCACGCCGCAGCCCGTGGGCTTGTGCCCGACTTCCCTGTCTGCGGGATGCACGGGGCATCCTG
>SKZP01000440.1 GCA_007127275.1 Planctomycetota bacterium | reverse complement strand
GATCAACGAGTGGCTAAACGGATGAGCGTCGACCCGCAAACGTCCCCGCCCAGGGACGGCACCGCGAAGCAAGTCGCGAAGCCGTCCACGAAGCGAACCAGCTCGAAGCAAGTCGCCGCGAAAAAGGCAAGCTCGAAGCGAGCGACGACGCCGCGCACATCAGCAACCCGGCGCACCAGCACCAACAAGCCGTCGAGCCCCGCTGACGAGACAAGTGCTGTCAAGCCACAGGCCGCAGGGGAGGACGCCGAGCAAGCAGGCCACAATGCCGCGCCGCCTCGCAAAAGCGGCGACTACATCCCCACCGAGTCGCAGGTGCGTACCTTGGGCGTCTTTCTCACTGCGGAAGAAGACGTCAGCATCCGCGAGTTATGCAAGCGTTCCGGCATTGACAGCTCCACCTTCTACCGCTGGATGCAACGTCCCGACTTCCGCCGCTGGTGGAACGACGCCACGGAGTCGGTCTTGCGGGGTGCACGCGCCGGCGTGCTTGCCGCACTGACGAAACGGGCCGAGCAAGGGGATCTGAGTGCCATCAAAGTGTGGCTGCAACGCTTCGACCGCATCGAGGCCGGCGACCGCCAGTCGCTGCAAGATCTCTACCGCGACCTGATCCGCCGTTTCGCGAGCGAGGAGTACCTCGCAAAGCTGCACAACGAAGCGCCGCCGAAACGAAACAACGACAGCAACTACAACAACAATGCCGCAAGGCAAAACAACGAAACGGATGGCCGTTCATGACTCGGCACCTCAAGCCCACGGGCTTCGCCCGTGGGTCATCCGCAAACGCGCGCCGTAGACGGCACGACCCACGGGCTTCGCCCGTGGCCTTATTCAACGTTCCAAAACACGAACAACAAACTTCCACGCGGGGCGCGCTCCGCTTCGCGAGCGGCGGACCCCTCCCCTCCCCCGACCGCCGCATCCCCGGTCGCGAAGCAAGCGGCGGGGAGCGCGCCCCGCACCCCTTTCAGGCCACAGCGCAATCAGAACGGTAGCGCATGCAAGCAAATACAAGCCCAAGGGCTGCGGCTCGTAGGTCGCTACCGAACACTCGTGATGCCGCGGTAACCACCACCCTTCAACAACGCTAAACGCTGCATGTCATGGCCGGTGAACAAATCCAAACTGTTCGCGGAGCTCGGCTACGAGCCGAGTGCTGGCCAGGCGGCGTTCCATGCCAGCGAAGCGCGGTTTCGGGTGCTGATTGCGGGGGCACGCTTCGGCAAGTCACTCGCCGCGGCGAAGGAAGTGGTGCCGGTGTTGCTGCAACCGGGGACGCGCACCTGGATCTGCGGGCCGACGTATGAGTTGGCGCAAAAGGAGTTCGACTACGTGGTGGCTGATGTCGTCAAGTTGTTGGGTCGCGAGGCGACGAGTGCTGCCGTCAGCGGCACCAGCGCGCACCGCCAGGCGCTGACCTTGCCGTGGGAGGCGAGTGTGACGACGAAGTCCGCGCAACGGCCCGAGTCGCTGCTCGGCGAGGAGCTCGACCTGCTCGTCGTGAGCGAGGCCTCGCGCATCCCCGGCGACGTCTGGGAGCGCTTCCTGTATCCGCGCCTCGGTACCCGCCTGGGCCGTGCCGTGATTCCGACGACGCCGGCCGGCATGGGCGACTGGGTGCACGAGGCGTATCAGCGCGGACTTGATGCACGGCAGCCGGACTGGGAGAGCTTCGGCCCGTTCGCCACCGCGGAGAATCCCGCGTTCAGCGACGCGGAGTTCGAGCTCGCCCGCCGCACCGTGCCGGAAGAGGTGTTTAACGAGCAATACCTCGGCCGCTTCGTGCACCGCTCGGGGCTCGTCTATCCCGAATTCGAGCGCCGCCGCCACGTAATCAGCGAGCCGCCGAAGGAGTGGCGAAACTGGCCGGTCTACCGCGCCATCGACTTCGGCTACCGCAACCCGTTCGTCTGCTTGTGGGTCGCCAAGCCGCCGGGCGCGAGCACACCGTGGTACGTCGTCGACGAACTCTACACCACGGAGCTGCTCGTCGAGGACGCCGCCAGAGAGATCACCCGCCGCTCCAAAGGCCTGCGCATAGTCGCAACCGTCGCCGACCACGACGCCGAGGACCGCGCCACACTAAAGCGCCACGGCATCCCCACCCGCGCCGCCGTCAAAGCCGTGCAACCCGGCATCGAGCGAGTCAAGTCCGCGCTACGAAGCAACGCCGCCGACCGCGCCCCCCAAGCGGTGCTGCAAGAGACAAGCAACGCTGTGAGGCCCGGCCTGCGCGTCAACGCAACCTGCAAGAACCTGATCGCCGAGTTCGAAACCTACGCCTGGCAACCCCAAGACCCCGGCGAGCCCCGCAACGCCCCCCAACAACCACGCCCCTACATGGACCACGCCCTAGACGCCCTACGCTACCTCCTAGCCACCTACGGCAACCCCACCCCGCAAACGCGCCTACCCCCAAAAGGCCGCCGCGCAAAACCAACAACCCGCACGCCCCTGCGCGAGTAGCCAGCCTCAATGTCAGCGGAAAACAAGCCCACGGGCTTCGCCCGTGGGTCACTCCTCGGTTGCAGCGAACTTTGCAGCCGAACGGGAAAACCGACGCGCTTGAGATTCTCAATCACAAACCACCATCACCTGATGGCTTTCGAACGTTCATGAGTGCTTCGTCAAATTCGCTACCGCTCGCAATCTCCCAGGTTTCAACCTCGATTCGAACCCCTGCAACACTCGTGGGATGCAGTTCGGCATCAAAATCGGCGTACACAAAGATTGGCAATCCGGACGCACGATGTGTCGCGACAACGAACTCAGGCCGCTTCTTGCTTGGGCCAAACTCGAACCCAAACGCTTCAAGCACTTTGGCAACCTGCCCGGCCGTCGTGCCCTGGTAGGGCCGTGCATCAATGGTTCGCTTCATGTCCGCCTCTCGCCACCAACCCGGGAACTACGAGTGGGCCCGCATCTTCTTCACCTCGGCAAGCACCGCGTCGAACGTTGCGCCATCGGCGATCTCCGCGAAACTAAGTTCCTGCCGGACCCCGAATACCGTAGCGGGCATCTCGTCCAAGTTCTCGTCGGCGTGGAGAAAGATCTCCAAGCCACTCTCGCGATGCTGCGCCAATATCGCGTTCGGCCGCTCATCAGTTGGTTTCAACTCGAAGCCGAAGCGCCGAATCGTCTCGGCTAGCTGCCCAGCGGTGGTTCCCCGGTATGGGTCGACGTTCAGCACGACAACCTCTCTCACGTGGAGCCGGTCGAGGCGTTACGTGCCTCGGCAAGTGCGGCGTCGAACTCCTCGCCCGTTGCAATGTTCCACATCTCAACCTGCATGCGTACCCCAGCAACAGTTGCCGGATATAGTTCTT